>JAEOTM010000114.1 GCA_016839815.1 Candidatus Hodarchaeota archaeon | reverse complement strand
CATTGTTCCAGAACTTCATCATGAGTTTCAGTCAACCCAGTGGAGTTCACAGGGGTTCTGGAGCCCGGCGCGATACTTGTCCGGTCTCGCTAGAAACTAGCGAGTCCACTAGCTTCGCTACGTTCCCGCTAGAGGATTATTTTTCCTTTAAGACTCATTTTATCAGAAAGATTGAGATATTTTAATAATTTTCTAACTCGAATGATCTTCTAGTTTGAATTGAAAACTTAAAAAATCGATCTATGATTTTTGATTTCAATTTATTTGTCTTTATATACCAATCAATGAAATCAAAGCTTGCTGGAACATTATTTAGTATTATGGAATCATGTGTAAATGTAATGCTATCAGATCGTGCTTTTAAAGCATGATCAACTGATTTTGTAACAATACATTCACCTGAAAGCTTGAATTTCTCTAAAGTGGCTCGAAATAGGGAACTATGAACTCCACTCATACTACGTTGTTGATCGAAGTAGAAGTAGGAATAACTGGGTTTCAAGGTATAGATACTCAATATATACTTTTCAATCGGTTCTTGGAGAAACTGGAGATCATTCTTTGTGTGTATTAAAGAAAAAATATCTCTGATTATTTTATCACGACAAAGAAGGATAGGTTCATTGTTAAGAATCGATTGAAATGTTGTAAATTGATTATACGTATCAATACTAAGAATTTTATTTTCCAATTTGGATGGATCAATAATTCTAGATTTGTTAATCCTTTCGACATAATTTAGAGGCATAGTGATGCGATTTAAAACAGATCGTTCGTTTTCAGAATAATTATAACGATTTGATACAATATTTAGTGCACTTTTCTTAGCATACCCTCTGTCAAGGAGAAAACATAATTCTTCAAACGAGGAGAGCGAAATATTGGAGATTTTAAACATCTTTATTTCAAGGACTAGGCTGGAGAATTTAAATAAAAATGATATGCTTAATTTTTATTTGAAAGAGAAGAGCAGATGAGATTTATTTAGTTTCTGTACATCCTCTGAATTCGTGATGAGAATTTGGGTTAAGAAAGAAGGTTTATCAATTAAATTAGATCTCCTCAGATTGACTGCTAATCCGCATAAAATGATTAGGACGGCTTTGAAGTCAAGTTATCACAATAATCGTCTAGTGGAGATATAAATGGCTAGAATGCACGCAAGGAGAAAAGGTAAAAGCGGATCTACAAGACCTATCTGGAGAAAAACACCCGAGTGGATTCCATATTCTGCAGAAGAGATTGAAGACCTTGTTGTCGAGAAAGCAAAAGAGGGATTAAGTTCTGCTCAGATTGGATTGATTCTTAGGGATGAGTATGCGGTTCCTAGCGTAAAGAAAATATGTTCTAAATCAATTACATCAATAATGAGTGAAAATAATTTAGGACCAAAGATGCCAGAAGATTTCTTAAATCTTGTACGTCGTGCATTAAACCTCCGCAAGCATTTGGAAAGTGGAAATAAGAAAGACAAAAGTTCTCGCCGTGGTTTACAATTAATTGAATCAAAAATCAGAAGGTTAGTAAAGTATTATAGAAAAACCGGAGTCTTTGAACAAGAATTTAAGTATGAACCTTCTCAAGCAACTCTATATCTTCGTTAGAAACGGATAAAAAATGCAAAATTAGGCAAGTTCCTAATTTGATCTATTTATCAAAATCCAAAAATAAGTTATAATCAGTAAACGTACTCGAATTGAACGAAGGTTCTCCCTTGGCAAAACAGGATATCGAAACTCTACTTCTAAAAATCTCGAACATTGAATCAAATGCTCGTGACATTAAGCAACAAAGAGAAGAACTGAATAGAAAGGTTACAACCATTGCCAATAAAAGAAATCAATTAAATGAACAAGTACAAGAATTGATTCAAACAGCAAAAGAAGAAAGGGATAAACGCGATCAATGCAATCAATCAATTTCCGAGATTAAGGAGAAGAAAAATGCCTTAATAAAGGAGATTGAAGGATTTGATGAACAAATCAAACGGTTAGAAGAACAGCTTGAAAATGCTCAAGAGAAAAAATCTCAAACCAGACATCGACATAATTTTTCTGCAAAAAGAATCAGAAAACAGATCCAGGATCTCGAATGGAAGCTTCAAACGACCTCGAACTTATCAATTAATGATGAAAGAGATATTGTTGATCAGATTGAGCGTTTAGAGTCAAGATTCAGAGAAGTTCGCGAATCAGATGTTCTATCACGGGATTTACAAACAGTTTCAAATAGAATAAGAGGATTAAAAGGAAAAATGAGAGGGTTAGATCGGGATCTCAGGAATCAAGCCCATGAAAGTCGTTTTCATCATAAAACTATGATTCAAGCCTTCAAGAATGCTGATGTCTTAAGAAAGCAAGCAGATGAATTACATGCACGCTTCTTAGATGCCAAAGAGCAAGCAAACTTAATACACAACGAATATCTAACTCATATTCGAGAGATAAATAAAACTAGGCAGAATATTAGCAAAAATAAACAGAATATGCGTCAACAGCAAGATGCAGAGAGACGGGAAAAAATTAAGGAAAAAACTGAAGACGCAAAGAAGAAATTTGATGAGGGGAGAAAGTTATCTTTTGAAGAATTTCGAACCTTAATAGATAAAGGGATGATATAAACTTCTTTTACGAGGATTGAGTAGCAGCTACTAATCAGTCTTCTAATAACAGGATGATTTATTCTTTCCTGTAACAATCTGGTTGGATCCAACTATGAAGGAGGAATATCAAGAATTCTTAACTGCTTGTAAAAAGGCTGCAGAGAGAATAGTACAGAGAAATCTATCGACTCCTATCTATATTTTTTCACATTTTGATCCAGATGGGCTTTCGGGAGCATCAATCTTAGCATTAGCTTTTAAACAAGAAAACATCCCCTATCATCTCAGAATCCTAAAGAGGCTAGAAATCAATGAAGTTATCTCCATTGGTGAATCTGTTCCTAAGAATGCTACTGTAGTTCTATGTGATCTAGGATCGGGAGTAATAGAGTCCTTTTCATCATGGGATCCATCGGTTCAAATTTTCATTTTGGATCATCATTCCTTAGCAAGTGAATGCAATTTAGCAGAGAATATTCACCTAATAAATCCCCATTGCTTTTCTATTGATGGATCAGATCAGATAAGCGGTTCTGGAGTTTCTTATTTTGTTGCAGTGAATATTAATTCTCTAAATAAAAATTATGCGCATTTAGCAATAATTGGTGCACTAGGAGATCGGCAAGATCAAGGAGAAAATTCCTCATTAATCGGTTTAAACCAGATTATTGTGAAAGACGCTTTAGAGAAGCAATTATGTACTGATTTAGTGTCTGTATGGTTTTACGATAAAACTCGTGATTTAGTCACCAGCTTAAAGAGATTAAACATTGAAGAATTTGATGAAGAAATCGTAGTACACTATTTTCTGGAGGATATTGGAATTAAATTAACAGGAAAGTCTGGACGACGCACAATTATGGATTTAAGTGAGGAAGAAAAGAAAAAACTCGCTTCAGAGCTCATCGTCCGAAATCTAATCGATCCCAAAGAAATCTATAAGCATGATTATCATTTACTCAGAGAATCAGAAATTCAAATACAAGATGCACGTGTATTCGCAAACCGATTAAACGCTTGTGGGCGGATGGGACGTCCTGATATTGGAGTTGCCTTATGCATGGGTGATCGTAATCAAGCTCTTACTGAAATAAAACCTATTTTGAAAGAATATTCTAAAAATATCGGAGAAGGGATAAGATGGGCTCTTTCAGATGGAAATCTCGAAGAACTATCAGCCCTCTATTTTGTTGATGGCAGAAATACTATTGAGGAGAATATGATTGGACCCATCACTTCGATTCTTGCTTCTATGGAAGAATATCACTCAAAACCTATATTGAGCTGTGCAAAAATTGATGATAGTAGGGTTAAAATTAGTATTCGTAAAGCACATACCTCAGAAAATCAAATTGAGCTTGATCAAGTATTACGTAAGGGATTCAAGGACCTTCAACTTGAAACAGAGGTGGGAGGCCATTCAGCTGCTGCAGGCGCAATTCTTCAAGAGAGCAGTTTAAGTTCATTCAAAGAGCAGATTAATTCTCTTCTTCTGGAGGATCAAGACAATAAAAATTAAAAAAATTGATCTCAAAATCAAGTTTGTCACAAAATCGAGTGAGGAAGCTCAGATAATACATGACTCACTAAACCCTGATAATATTGCTAACCCACCTGTGAAAATCACATCAGGTTTTTTTGATAATACTTTAGAGATTACTATTGAAGGTTTACCGAGTATTAATTCAGCTAATGCAACAATAATTGATATTCTTGACTCGTATGAGCTGAATCGAAAAATTCTTAGGAAAATTGATGATGCGAGTTAAGTAGAAACAGGTTTTAGGATTCTACTTTTTTGTACTTCTACTCCTTTTAGAGGGTAGATAGATTTACATTGGAAATAAATTTGTGATCCCAATTTACCATTAGTGGTTTCACGAATAAACTCCAAGCTGTCAAGCTCTTCGGCTCGTGCTTTCACTATATTAAGCATTTCCCTCCTAATGGCATCTTTTTTGCTGGTTTTCGACCTATGTAATGTAAATCCGGTAGCTGTAATTCTAAAAGGAACACCATCTTTAGTTTTAACTGTACTAATACTATCAATTCTGGTTCGTCGTCTTCTAACTAAAAATCGAAGGTAATCTCGAGCAAATGTGTGACCTTTAAATCGTGTCCGTGCCGTATTTCCAGTTACTTCTGTAATTTGAAAATTTAGTTTAATATGCATTTTAGAATAATCATTGATGAGATCTGCAAGAGAAACTTCAATGACACGACCGATTATTTTTTCAGGATCATCTGCGATTGTTTCACCAACAATTTTTTCATCCCCTTCGAGAAAGCCTGGGGGACTATAAATTTGGTATAATTCCTTTGCAGACCATTTGTCTACCGTTCTTCGCGATGAGCGACCTCGACGACTCAAACCACATTAGCTCCTTATATTTATAGCTATAAAGCAGTATAATTGGACGAGAATAGACACAATCTTTAAGAGTTATGTAAGGCCAAAGATCTAACTCTATTTGCATTTTGGAGGTTGATAACCAATCAAATTTTTGATTCTTAATTCAAGAGGCTAGTAAGTAAAAAACTGCTAACAAAAACAACTCTGATAGAATATAGAATGCCAAACTTCAATCAATATTGGCTATCAGTCCAACAGTTTTCAATAATTTTAAATCATTTCATTGAGCAGAATCGGGAAAATTTTAAATCAATAATGAGAAATTTTTAATCATTGGGATACTAGCAATAAATACTTACATTAAAACTCGGAGCTTTTGAAATAATGACATTTAAAGATGAACCTCGACTAATATTGGATTGTACTAATTATAAAGGTCTTTTTGAGGGACAAGGAATAAAAATCGCTAAGATAACTGAAAAGATTTCGAGTGAAACAAGTATTAAGATTGGATTGTGTCCTCCTTTCCCCTTTCTGATTAAATTTCATGATAAATTCAATATTCCGTTTTTCTCGCAATTCTATCATCATATTGGAAATCATCAGAGTTATTATCGTGACTCTATTGCTTTCTATAAGTCTCTTAACATCAAAGGACTTATAATTAAAGATGATTTAGTACCTTTGATTTACTTGGAGAAGTATATCAGAGATTCGAGAACAAATCGGCTTTATACACTGGTTTACTCATCGAACGTGGCTATTAGTGCCGCATTGTCAAAATTTGACCCCAATGCTATAGCAATTTCCTCACCCCATCAAGGACCTGAAGAGTCTGTTCTTTCCAAACTCCCTCCTGAAATGATAGAAAATCATGTTAAACGAATAAACATAGAAAATCCAAAAGTTTCCGTATTTTCTGCTGTTGGTATAAATGGAAAGATCGACATCAAGAAGGGATTAAAACAAAAAGTGAGAGGATTCGTTTTAGAAATCCCATATTCCGCTCAGCACGATCCCTACGATTTTTTAACAGATATAATTGAACCACTGAGAAATATATAAAAAAGACTTTTAAGAAACTAGAAAAGTAAAGAAAAATAACCCTAAGAGGGAATTAATTCTAATCTAAGTCTTCCTCTTCGTACTCATCCTCACGATAAAATAGTAAATACAGTATGATGAGTCCTAACGAAGCAAAAGCTAATAGACTTGCAATAAATGTTGCGTAATACCAATTGATGAGAGCCATATATCATATCTCAAAAACTGTGGATAAGTTTGACTATTCAAGGCTTTTTAAATGGACATATTTAAACAAGTTGCTCATTCTTATAATTCAAGGAAATTTAACCAATCACATTAAAATGAAGATCCCAAGACTCATTTATTTCTGTCTTTTCGCACATTCCACTTTTTTGCATAATTCTTAGCCATGGATTCGAAATCTGGGTTTATTTCGTTAATGGAAAGTTTTCTTTCTCTAATTTGAAAAAATGTTGGAAAATTAATTGCCTCTCCGACTAAGAGAGCTTCTCCAATATTTAAACTGGGAAGAAAGTTTAAAGAAGGTCTATCTATACTTTCGGAAGTTCTCCCGATAAAGTCTAGGTCGTATGGATTTCGAATTCGTAATATTAGGTGTGTATTACATTGGGAGAGTGCTGTTACTGACAAATTAACAGGACGCTGAGATATCAAACATAAAGAAGCATAAAATTTCCTCCCCTCTCGAGCAATTGTCTCAATAATCCATTTTGAAATAGATGCAGAATTCTGGGAGCAAAATTGGTGTGCTTCCTCAATAACAAATACGATCGGAGGGATTTTCTTTTTCGTTCTTAGTCGATAAAGATTTTTAAGAAAATAATGTGTTAGCATTCTTCGACTTCGTATACTAGTAATATCCGCAAGATCCAAGACAACTATTTTTCCGGGTTCCATTAGTTTTTCGAAATTTAGATCACTTTTGGAAGAAAATAAATATGTTTTAGATAAACTATGCAACCAACCGATTAACGCTTCTTTCGTTCTTGTATTGACATTTTCAGAAGAATCTACCCATTTAATTATATCATTGAGACCATATAGCTGGCTTTCTTTTCGAATTTCCATTAGAGCTTTTTCTAAAATACGGGTTTGAACAGGTGAAATTTCAGGAATGAATTCGCTAATCTCTCTTGCTGTTAATTCTGGTACACAAATCGATAAGTATGATCCCTTAATAATCTCTATCTTATCTGAATTATCCCAACTAGATATTAACGGGCCGTACTCACCATGGGGATCAATAAGAAGTACACTAATGCTTTCTGATTGATGTAGTTCCTCTAAAAGTATAGAAGCTGCGTAAGATTTTCCTGCTCCTGATATAGCTAATATAGCAATGTGTTTTCGTAATAATCTAGACACATCGATCTTAACTTTTACATTATTTTGGAAAATATATCCTAAAAATAACCCTTTATCCTTAAATCCCAATAATCGAGATATAAGAGATGGAGAAGCAAGAGTAGCTTTGGTTCCAGGAGACACAGGAAATTTTATTCGTTTTATTATATTGTGACTTTTTTGGAATTCTCCCAGAGGTTTTACCTCAGCCAAGATAACTTCCCACTCGTCTATTGGAAATATGGAATCGAAATCTCTTGAAACATTCTCTTGAACACTAGCCTGATGGGTTTCAAAGTATGCATTGTGCTTCTTAATACTAGTAATTAGGCCAATAACAGTTCTTCCATGTTTTTCTTCAATGCTAATAAATTGACCTTTTTCAATCTGATTTTCATCTGTTTTATTGAGTATGAGATCAATTTTTTCTAAATTAGGAGTTGTGGATGTCGCAATTACGCGACCAATTGTTAATAACTTTCGCACCTCCAAATTCTTAAAATTTCCAAGGAGATCGCTCCCTTCTTCGTAGATTGAGATCTGGATAATTATTAAATGACCTTAAAAGCTTAATATAATCAAAAATTTCTGTTTCTTTTATTTTTACTCTAGCATCTGCCTCTACAATTGGAGCTGGGATCCCATAATCATTATAATATTGGGAAATGGGAAGGAGGGTTTCAGATATTAGATTAAGAGTATCTAAAGTTTTATTGTGTGTTTTATCTAAAGGTAGAAATCCCTCTACTCTTAAGGGGATATCATACTTAGCCGTTTTTAAGTAAAACTGGTAATTTTGATAGTTTTGATCGATTTCATCTGAAAATTTATATTGATTAAATAAAGAAAAAGACCGAGAGTTTACTTTTAATAAATAAAAAAACAAGTCCATATCCCGTACCCGATTGATAATAGTTCTATAATCTACAGTCAATAGTTCGGGCACTTTTGGAGCTACAAAAGGAAGAATTTTACCAAGAAATGATGTAAAAGTATTCACCCTGCTATCTTTAACAATCCAAATGAGCTGTGTATCATTTCTCTTAGCAGTTGATAGGAGATTAAACAGTTGATCAAAGTAACGTCGATAATATTTGAAAAGGAGATCATTTTGGGTACCTGAATACCTTATAAATGGAGATCCATCCATAAGAAGTATATCTATGGTTTTATGCGTACTCTGGATAACCTGAGTTGCAGTCTCGAGCTCTACAATTGAGCGACGCAAACTTCCATAAATTTCTGATTCGCGTGAAGAGAGAGTCAAATTACCCAATTCAAGCTGTAATTCTGGGATTTTTGACGGAAAATATGTAGTTCTAATCAAGTTCTTATGCGTGAAGGTTGAATAGACGGCAATAGCTCTGAAAAGATGTAAATCATAGCCAATGAGATGCTTCGAGGCGTAACCACCATCAACTCCTCCTATTGTTAATCCTGAAATATTTTGGGGCTGTAATTCTCTAAATAATTGAGTATCGACACTCATACGTAGAAGATGAGGGGGGAGATGTGAGTATTCAGGATTCCTCTGCTTGAGAATGTCACAAAATTCCAACTTTTGATTGTTAAACCCAGCTAAATCAGAGAGTAAATTATTTATGATAGAAAGCTTGGTTTTATCTACAATAGATATATTTCTACTCTCCTATTGGTACTAAGCCCATAATTCAATTCTAAAAATCCAATTAGGTAATAACCTGATAAATATTAAGTAGATCATAATATTTTCAATATTTAATGGATGATAGAACGTCTGAACGGTTTTCTTCAAAGTATGTTTCGTAGTGTGTTGTCTTATTATATTTTCACTTAAATTCTCTAGTTAGAGACCCTATCTTCAAATGATAAAATTCCCAAGGGAAGATTATACACGCGCTTGTGTTGAAATTAGTTATTTAAGAAAAAGAAATTAAGTGTTCAACTCAATTATGAGTATAAAATTTGTTACATCCAGTTTCAGGTTCAATTTGTGCATGATAATGCGATTGGAGAAAAGTTTACATCTCAAATGGGAAATGTGAAGGAAAAATTCGTTTTTTTTGAAATCTAAAGGTTTATTGTTCAAGGAAAATTCTGATATCAGCTTTTGTATTCTCGAAAATTATACCTCTAAATAAGCTAATACGAAATCTAGGAAAAATTACCATCTTATATTCATAACTGTGATAATTACAGGTAGCAATCTTCCCATTGTAGTAGAAAGTAACTTCAGTCGAAAGTTCAGGAATGCATAAGAATTAAAATCGGCGGTAAAGAAGGAACCAACCTATTAGGTGTAAATCGAAAAAATTCTACTTTTCCTGTATAATTTAAATAGACTGAAAATAGTCGCTTCCTCTGCGTTCTGGTTGCACATCAACAGTGGAATACTAGACAACTGTAAGCTATCAGGGTGATAAATCTTAATCCTGATAAGTAATAATACAGAACTTCATATTACGCTTATAAAGATAAATCCCATGTTTAAAACAGGATGGAATAACAGTGACTAGTTATAACCAAGAAAAAAAAGAAAAAAGCCTCCCTCGTCTACAAAGAATCCGAAAAAATCTAAAACGTAAAAGGCCAAATTTTCGTCGATATGAATCTTGGAGGTACAAGCGAGTCCCAGAACGATGGAGACGAGCTCGTGGGATTGACTCACATGTTCGAGAAAAAGTAGGCGGTTGGCCTATATCACCACAAATAGGATTTCGTAGCCCAAAAGCAGTCCGTTACCTATTATCATCTGGTAAAGAAGAAGTACTAGTTTCTTCTTCTGTAGACTTGTCATTAATTGATCCCGAATTACAAGTCGGACGAATTGCCTCTAAGATCGGACGTAAAAAGAAAGAAAAGATTCTTATGGAAGCGGAATTACTAAATATACATATTCTAAATCCAATTTCGGCAAAAATTGATCTCGGTGATCTTGATGCTGAATTAGAACTTGATGAGGATCTTTTAGACGATATCGCAATAGATGATCTGGATATTTCTTCCGATGAAGACCAAGGTGAAGAATAATGAACTATACTCCACAGAAGAAAATTGCTGCAAAAATATTAGGCGTCGGTGTTAATCGTGTATGGATTGATCCTGATGTTGAAGAAGATCTCTCCCTTGCTTTAACGCGTGAAGACGTCCGAAAATTAATTGATGATCATATTATTCGTAAAAAACAAATGACTGGCATCTCACGCGGGCGTGCGCGGATGATAACTACCCAGAAAAAACGGGGTCAACGAAGAGGTTTAGGAAGTCGAAAAGGAACAAAAGGAGCACGTCAACCAGGAAAAGAACTTTGGATTGCTAAAATTAGAAGTCAAAGGCGGTATTTACGAGGTTTACGCGATAATAAATTGATTTCACCAGCAGATTACCGACAATTATATGCAAAAGCCAAAGGAAATTCATATCGAAGTGTAGCACATCTTCGAAACACAATTTATGAAGCAGGTATTGTTAAAAAACCTAAAGGTAAAAGGAGATAAACCAATGGCAAGAAATGCTCGTTATCGGGTTCCGTTCCGTCGTAGAAGAGAAGGAAAAACGAATTATCATTTACGTCGACGTCTAGTTAAGGGGAAAAAGGTTCGTGCAGCTGTTCGGTTGTCCAATAGTCATTGTCTCGTACAGTTTGTCGAACCAAAAATCGAAGGAGACGTAACACTATCCTCAGCTCATTCAAGAGAGCTCAAGAACTATCAATGGTCAGCAGGAACAGCAAATTTACCAAGTGCTTATTTAACTGGCTTATTGGCAGGGAAGAAAGCCCAAAAAGCCAAAGTTTCTACTGCCATATTTGATATTGGATTAAATCCCCCTGTTTATGGATCGAGAGTTTTTGCAGTTCTAAAAGGACTTGTGGATTCAGGTCTTGAGATTCCTCATTCTGATAAGGTTTTTCCTTCGGATGACAGAATCAATGGTGAACATATCGAAAATTATGCAAAATTGCTTAAAGATGAAGACAAAGAAAAATTCGACAAGCAATTTTCTCAATATAAAAAATCTAAGGTTAATCCAGTAAATATGACAAAATTATTTACTCAATCAAAAGAAGAAATTCAACGACTGTAATAACATACTGAAGATGAATATAGAAGTGTAGAAAATGAGTAGAAGTCAGAGACGAGGTCGAAGAGGAGGTCGTGACCAAGAACGCTCCGCTCCTGATCTAGAGGCTTGGGTGCCAAGGACAGAAGTTGGACGGTTGGTAAAAGAAGGAACGATTTCCTCGATATATGACATCTTTCGTGATTCATTAAAAATTGAGGATGTTAGAATCGTTGATTTTCTTGTCCCTAATCTAACTGAAACAGTTCTTGATGTCGGAAGAGTGCAACGTCAAACAGATGCAGGACGAAAAACATTATTCATTGCTACAGCCGGAGTAGGGAATAAGAATGGAATTGTGGGCGTAGCTCAAGCTAAGGCGGCTGGTGTTGGAACAGCGATTAGAAATGCTATAATCTTAGCAAAACTAAACATCGTTCCTGTGAAGAGAGGATGTGGAAGTTGGGAATGCACATGCCGAAATCCACACTCAATACCATTCCAAGTTGAAGGAAAAGTGGGTAGTGTAAGAGTTATTCTTAAACCTGCACCAAAAGGCCTTGGTTTAGTCATTGGAGACGTTGCCAAAAGTGTATTGGAACTAGCTGGAGTATCCGATATCTGGAGTAAAACCTTTGGTGACACGAGAACCACACAAAATTTTTGTAAGGCCATTTTTGAAGCATTACGGTCAACATACGAAATTTCTCATATTTCTGAATGGGGTGAATAAAGTGACTATCAAGAGTACTGAAGCCAATAAACGAATTGCGGTAATAAGAGTACGAGGAACAGTAAGTAGAAGTACATCACTATCCAAAACACTCCACTTATTACGCTTAAATCGAACAAATCATTGCGTGATTCTTGACGATCGCCCTACTTACAAAGGTATGTTACAGAAGGCGAAAGATATTATCGCATGGGGAGAACTTTCCCATGATAGTGCCCGTGAGCTATTACTAAAACGTGGACGATTAGAAGGTAATAAAAGAATTACAGAGGACTACATTAAGAAAAATACCGAATTTTCGAGTATTGATAATTTTATCAAAAAGTTCCTAAACTTTGAAGCAGATCTCTCCGATATCCAAGGATTAAAACCCGTATTTCGTTTGCATCCCCCTCTTAAAGGCCACCAACGCAAAGGAGTAAAGTATGCATATACTCTTGGAGGAGCATTAGGGTACCGAGGTTCTGAGATCAATCAGCTAATCACCAAAATGGCTTAAGTGATGAACATTGACGATAAGAAAACAGAAAAAAATACGCAAACAACGCGGAAGTCGAGTTTATGGTTATGGAAGAATTTCTGGAGGCCACAGAAAAGGTGGTTCCAGAGGTGGAAAGGGGAATGCAGGGAGCAAAGGACATCATCGGATCGGCAAAATAAGTCAAATGATTCTAGATCAAAAAGGATTTACTTCTCCCAACCCAACGTTATCAATGTTTATTAATGTAGGAGACATCAATGAACAGCTGGATTTCCTACTCGCCGCAGAGATTGCCAAAAAAGAAGGAAAAACAATTACAGTTGATATGAATAAATTGGGACCAATTAAAGTGTTGGGAAAAGGCTTAGTAACCCATCCAATTCACTTACATACAGAATCCATTACACCAACCGCTCAAGAAAAAATAGAATCTGCTGGTGGTAAGGTTTTTACTGAACCCCCAGAAGCATGATTAAGATAACATATATAATCTACATCGACTCGAAAGAAAAGCGTATTATAATTAGTATTTTAGCCAAATATAAACGGGCCGGTGGTCTAGTCCGGTAAACTGATCGGAGTTTCCGATCAGTCTGCGATTGACGCCTCCCTGACACGGAGGAGGTCGGCAGTTCAAATCTGCTCCGGCCCACTATACTTTTCTAAACAATTTTTCCGACAAAATCAATGTGAAGAGTCAAAAGTATTGACTCCGCTCACCTATACGCATAGTACTGAATACATTGATGTCTCCCTCTAAACGAATGGAATAGGTGTCCTCTCTGAGGAAGAATGAAAAATAAGGAACAAAAAGATAACAGCAAGTAGTTACCTTGGAAAGTATCAATAAAAAGATTGAAATAAAATTATTTCAAAGGTACAAATTGAGAACCACGAGTGGCTCCGATTCCTGGTGCAGAATGTTTTACTTGTTTACATGTTGGAGCGTATTCACCCAAATAATGTCCTAGGGTTTCAGGTATGAGTGACACTCTGAGAAATTCCTTACCATTGTAAACATGCACAATAGCGCCTATCAACTCGGGTAAAATTATAAAATCTCTGCAGTGAGTTCTTACAGGACGTTTTGACTCTTTGGATGCACTTATCCTCTCCATAAGCTTGATATGTTGAGTACTCATTCCACGAGTCAATGAACGACGTTGCCTTGAAGGAAGTAAGGAAATGAACTCATCCATAGATTTTTGTTTAAGTTCATCTAGCGTAAATCCACGATATTGAAAAACACGACGTGAGGACATGATAAATCACATGTATACCTATTTAAAGGGAGAGTAAGAAGGGGTTAAAAAATTAAGGCTCTTCCCCAAAATCCACATCAATACAAGCATTTAATCAATCTCAGCATAAACAAGAAAATATGAAAATATTTCTTTTTATGTAAGCCCAAAGATCAATAGTGAGAAATTTCATTACGAATAAATTGCTGATTAATTCAATGATATGGTAAAACACAAGTATTGCACAAAAAAAAACCAAGAATCAATGAATGACACATTCAGAGGAAGGAGATACTTTTTATAATCCTCCAAATGTAACCTTAAATGTCAAAAATAAGCCAGAACCACGAGGAAATGGCTAGAGAGAAGAAAATAACAGGAAGAAGAATTCTACTCTCTAATAACAATAATGGTTGAATATAAATTGCCAAAGTACAAGATCTCAGTCTTTGGACTGGACGCAGATCGAACTGCCGTTGCTACAGGCCGAAATCTACGCATTTCACCCAAACATGCACGAGAGATTTGTCGTGAATGTAAGGGAAAATATCTAGAAACTGCTCAAGAGTATCTGGAACAAGTAGTTAAACTGGAAAGAAGCGTGCCATTCAGACGTTATCGAAAAAAAGTACCACATCGAAGTGATCTAATAGGTTGGCCTATAGGACGCTACCCACAGAAAGCAGCAAAGGAAATCTTACGTGTTCTGGAAAATGCAGAACAAAATTCTTCCTTTAAAGGATTAGAGGTAAGTCGATTACGGATTACCCATATGGCTGCTCAAAGAGGTCGTAAAATTCGTGGGTTCACACCTAGAGCACATGGCAGATCCTCACCAAGTCATAATACATTAACACATGTTGAAGTGGTAGTTACAGAAGAGTGATAATCATGGCTGCACAAAAAGCGTTTATCAATAGAAATTTGAAATATGTTCAAGTCAATGAATACCTCAACCGTGAATTAACACTCGCAGGTCAGGGAGAAATTGAAATTCATAAAACTCCAATGGGTCATCGTGTAATAATCCATGCAGTAAGATTAGGGATGGTCATCGGGAGACGGGGTAGAAATATCCGAAAAATCACTGAAACATTGGAGCATAAATATGGTTTAGAAACCCCACAACTCGAAGTTCGTGATTTAGAAGAACCTCGCTTAAATGCACGCGTAATGGCAGGTCGATTAATCTCTCAAATTCAAAAAGGATTTCATTTTCGTCGGGCTGGTTACGCACTAGTACGAAGAATTATGTCTGCAAATGCACGAGGGTGTGAAATCTCAATAAAAGGAAAACTTACCTCTCAACGAGCGCGAACAGAAGTTTTTAGAGAAGGATTTGTTGCGAAATGCGGAGAACCCGCAGAAATATTCGTTGATGAAGCAGTCCTAGAAGTAACACTCAAACAAGGGGTAATCGGAGTCCACGTAAAGATTATGCAACCAGATGCAGTGTTACCAGATGATGCAGTATTAATAAAAGAAGTATTTGGCCCCCCCGAAGAAGAGGAAGAGGAAGTAGTGGAAGCAGGAGTAGAGCCCGAAGAAGTGGAACCCGATGAAGTTCCACTTGAAGAAGAAAAACCTGCAACTATCCCCGAAGAAGCAGATAAAGATATTGTCGCTGACGAAAAACTGCTGAAAGAAGAAGACTTTGAAGAGGAAGAATGAAGATAATGGCAATTCTGAGAAAATCAAAAATCAGGGAAATGAGCGCCAAGGAAAGAGAGAAAAAATTACAGGAATTGAAAACTGAACTTCTCACATTACGATCAAAAGCTCAAACTGGAGCAATCGAATCAGCAGGAAGAGTACGAGAACTACGTCGAACTATCGCACGAATCTATACCATCAATAAAGAAGAAGGTCAGTCCCTTTAAAACATACAAAGAGGTATTTCGGAAGAATATTACAAAATTACGCTTGATAGGAATTTCAGCTCAAATTACCTGTTATGGAAATAGCTATACAGGTGAAATAATAAACGAAACAAAAAATACACTAAAAATCAAAACTGAAAACGGTATTAAAACAATTCCCAAAGATCAAGCAATTATTCAAATTCAAATTAATGATCAAAAAATCAACATTGACGGCAATCAACTCAAAAATAGACACGAAGACCGTATAAAACATAGGATGAAACGTAAATGGTAAAACGAAAATACTCAAGGCAAATAGGAATCGCCCCATTGCCAAAAAGGACATGTGATGATGATAATTGTCCATTCCATGGTACATTATCTGTACGTGGAAGAGTAATTGAGACAGATGTGATTTCAGATAGAATGGATAAAACAGTAACTGTAGAAAGATCACAGTTAGAATTAAATAGAAAATATAAACGATACGGTCGATCTAGTTCACGGATGCATGCACATAATCCACCCTGTAT
Source organism: Candidatus Hodarchaeota archaeon (assembly GCA_016839815.1). Lineage (GTDB taxonomy): Archaea > Asgardarchaeota > Heimdallarchaeia > Hodarchaeales > Hodarchaeaceae > Hodarchaeum. Next base: position 7,216 of record JAEOTM010000114.1, on the reverse strand, counting down.
TGATGTAAAAACAGGAGATCGTGTCAGAATTGGGGAATGTCGTCCTATATCCAAAACAGTATCATTTGTTGTTATCGAAAAGATTGAGTTAGGAGAATAAGCTCATGAAAAAACGAAGAGCAATGCGTCAAGTGACACGCAAAATAACCCGTGCATTACCTACTGGGGCTATTGTTCCAGTCGCTGATAATTCAGGCGCTAGAATGGTTCAAGTAATTAGTGTTAAAGGCCATAAAACACGATTAAGAAGACAACCAGCAGCAAAAGTGGGTGATCTGATTGTGTGTTCTGTCAAAAAAGGATCTCCTAAGTTACGACGCCAAATTGTCCATGCCGTAGTTATTCGACAGAAAAAACCATACAAACGTGCAGATGGTAGTTGGATATCTTTTGAAGATAATGCCGTGGTGGTTACAAATGAAACTGGAGAACCCCGTGGAAGTGAGATCCGCGGAACAGTCTCGAAAGAAGCAGCTGACTCTTGGCCACGAATTGCCAGCGCAGCACGAATAATCTCATGAGAATAGTGAAAAACCATGACCTCTCAGTTAAAAACTAAGAATCCGTCAAAACAACGGAATCGAATTACAAAAGCAAGTTCATTTCATAGGCATAAACTTATGTCAGCTCGTGTCTCCAAAGAACTAAGGAAAAAATACAAGATTAAACGAATCCCAGTCCGCAAAGGAGATACAGTCTATGTTTCATCCGGTGACTTTGTGGGTACAGAGGGAAAAGTGCAAGCCGCTGATTATAAGAATCAAAAACTTCTAATTGAAGGGATTGCCCGAGAAAAAGCAGATAAATCCAAAATTATGTATCCCATCCATGTATCAAAGGTAGTGATTCGTAGATTTGGGAAGGTGGGAACCAAACGCAAAGCAAGCTTAGAAAGAAAAGCAAAACAAACCTTGGAAATTGAAGATGAGGATATAAGCGAAGTAATCAGCGAAATAGAAGAGGAAGAATAAAGGATTGAAATATAATGGGAAGCAAAGGAAGTACAAGGCATAGTAAAAGATTAAGTGCCCCTATTACATACGCTATAAAACGAAAGCATGGCGTATTCACGATAAGACCCCATCCTACCCGAGGATCGTATGAAACTGCAATCCCACTAGGTATTGTATTACGTGAGATCTTGGGGTATGCCAAAACATTGAACGAAGTCAAAAAAATTCTTGTACGAAAAATGGTAAAAGTAGATGGAAAGGTCAGAACTGATTATAAATTCGCGATCGGGCCAATGGATGTCTTGGAAATCACAAAAACACAAGAATTCTTCCGTCTAGTTCCATACCAAGGAAAGAGATTATATATATTACATCCAATCACCGAAGAAAATTCAAAACGAAAGATTTTACAAGTGGTAAAGAAGAATTCACTGCGAGGCGGATTGACACAATTCACGTTTCATGATGGAAGAACTCTGGCTGTGAATCCTGCGGAAGAAACAACAATTCCTGTTCAAGAAATCTCCCCCAAAGATTCTGTATTATTTAATCTAGAAACAAATGAAGTAATGGAGCATTACCCATTCGCTGAAGGTAATTATGGACTAATTGCAGGAGGCAGACATGTCGGGTTACTTGGAACAATTACCGAAATTGAATCACAGCTTGGAAGAAAAATGCGTACAATTACTTTACAAACTGATGAAGGTGAACTCAAGACTTCAGATACACACATCTTCATTGTAGGTACAGATAAATCCATGGTATCTTTACCAGAACCAACCGGAGAGACGAAAGATGAGTCGTAGAGGAAAAGCACCAGTTGAAGAGGAACGAGAACCCGTTCCATTAACAGAAGAAGAACAAAAATTTGTGGATGATTGGAAAACTCATCCCATGAAAAGACCGATAGTGAAGAAAGTTAGTGTCAATTTTGGTGTTGGATCCTCAGGTCCAGAGCTGGAAAAAGCTCGTGAGCTGTGTGAAAAAATAACTAAACAAGTTCCAGCAGAGGGAAAGGCAAAAGAATCAGTGAGAGGATTTGCAATACGTAAACATGAACCCATTGCGGTTTTTACAACATTACGTGGCGAACTCGCAAAAGAATTTTTGAAAAAATCACTTTGGGCTCTTGAAGATCGGGTTTCTGCTAAAAACTTTGATATGCATGGTAATCTATCCTTCGGAATAAGTGACCATCTGGATTTACCCAATATCAAATATGATCCTAAGATCGGCGTTCATGGTTTTAATACTACAGTCGTTCTAGAACGAAATGGTTTTCGAGTGAAGAAACGTCGAATTCGTCCACACAAGATTCCCAAACGACATAAAATTTCGAAAGCAGAAGGAATTGCCTTTTTTAAACATGAATATAACCTAGGAGTCGAATAAACATGCAAAAAACAACTGAAACCCAGAAAACTATGGGAAAAGGTGCCCGAACTTGTCGACGCTGTGGAACTCATAGAGCGATCATCCGGAAATATGGTCTTAACATCTGCCGTCGATGTATCCGTGAAATTGCTGGAGATTTAGGTTTTCGGAAATATTGAGCAAACGGAAGACTCCTTTCGACTATATAGTACACTCTGTAAAAGAAGAAGGATATTTACCAGTAGAGTTAATTGATCGTCTCCCAAGACATTGGAGACGAGTAGGGACGGTGGGAATAATTGAACTCCATTCTAGTCTATTACCATGGAGAAAGCAAATAGGTCAAAGTTATTTAGCTGGACTAAGCGAATTAACAACAGTCATGCAAAAAGTGGGAGTCACAACAGCGAAAATCCGTACACCAGGATTTGAAATACTTGCAGGTGATAATAATACGGTCACTCTCCATAAAGAACTCGGATGTAAGTTCTGGCTCGATGCATTAAAACTGACTTTCTCAACCGGAAACCATGCAGAACGACAACGCCTAATTGAAATCACGACTGAGGGAGAACATATTATAGATATGTTTGCATGTGTCGGAAATCTATCTCTCCCTATAGGTGTACACCACCCAACAGTACATATTAAAGGAATTGAAATCAATCCGTACGCATATTCGTTTTTAGAAAAAAATATCCAAATTAATCACTTAGAAGCACGATATAAACCAATCTTAGGAGATAATAAGAATAAAACCCCCAAAAATTGGGCAGACCGTGTTTTAATGGGATATTTTGATATCAGTTCTAAACAACTAGAAATCGCTCTACAGGCCTTAAAACAAGATCAAGGGGGTGTGATTCATACCCACGGAATAACCACAGAAAAACAACCCTCTAGTTGTCGTGAAGCAATTAATCAGCTGATTAATAATAAATTTCCTCATTTTCAAATTGAATCTACAAACCAGCGGATCATAAAATCAATCGCACCAGGAGTAAACCATTATGTCGATGATATCTGCATTAATCACACTGATTCTGCCTGAATTGCTCTTCAAAATGAGTCACAATCTCCTGAACTAGTGAATATATTCGCTGGATCTCTTTTTTGGATGGAATGGTGTTTGCATGAACAACCTGATTACGGATTCGATTAAGGAACATCAAAGGTTGTTTATAGGTGGTGAGTTGAAATCGAATAAGGGCTTGATCGAGTCCCTCACGAAAGTTTCCGTCTAAACCAAGTAATTCAAGCATAGCAGAATGAGCATAAGTTATGAATGCCTGCTTATCTTTTTGGTTTGAGGAAACATTACTCTCTTTAAAACATTCGTGAGTCATTTTCCAGGGATTATGGAAAGTGTCGGGGAATATAACGAGGGTAGAATCCCGATTCAAACTCCGGGTTCCTTCCTGAAACATTGGCGATGTGAGTGAGATAGAAACCAACTTCCCGTCTTTCGTCACTCCAGGTACATTTTGAAGATTCATCAGAATTTGCTGAGTAAGATTTTGCAATAGACTTGAAAGATCAGAATTTTCAGGGAATACTATTTGAGCTTTGGTGAGAAAATAAGAAGCGTTTATCAATTCTTCTCTAGAAATAAAAATTTGAATAACTTGTTCCCAAGGATCAAGTTCTGTAGGCTGAATGTGAACCGCTTCCCAGAAAATAGCGATAGCACGTAAGGATAATCCTTCCTCCAAAAGAATAGTTCCCCGTAAAAGCCAGAGGTCAGTGATTAATGAGGGATCAGTCCCACAAATATCGAGAAGAATCGCAGTAAGCTGAGCCTCAGCTGAAAAATCATCTACATTGAATAATTGTTCAACAAGAGGGATTAACTCAGTCGCTCGGGGATGAGATTCCAATGTGGTGATAAATGAGGAGATTTGAGAATCCGTAGTAGACATAAAAACGCCATAATTGTATCCTCTTTCATCCCTTATAATCTCCATAAAGTGAAAGAAAAAAAATTGTGCTGGAAATAATGGGTAAACCAGCACTGTGGAGTAGAATTATCAGCTCTGATATCGATTCATTATGTCTTGTTGATAAGTCCCATCATACTTGCCTTGGCGGATATTATTCAATACAGAATAGATTTTATAGCCACTTAGAATTTGTAGAACAACGGTTGCGAGAATGACAAACGCAGCAATGGTTAAAAATATACTAACATTGTTTAAGCTGTCGTATGAGAAATTATTTATTGTACTTAAGAGAGCGAAAAAGGTTAAGGCTAAAAGTGCCCAATTGATAAGAGTAAAAATACTAAACCACATGAAACGATTAGTTGGACCGTTATATGGAGCACCCAGCATAGTTACAAAATCTTCAAACCAATTAGAAAATTTAATAGCTCCTAGAACTAGGAAAACTGAGATGAGCATATTAATTATAATAATTCCTATACCCTGTTGTACTACGTTCCTTATTTCGTCAAGGGACATTGTTTCTGTAATGATAAAATTATCGAAAATCAACGAGGTAAAAAAAGTACCAAGTACATAAATTACCAAGTAAATAGGAACTGAGCTTAATTGTTCATTCATCGGTAAGGATTCTTGTGAAATAGCATATATCCCATAGATGAATACTCCAAAGCAAATAGATACAAATATAGTAGTTAAAATTGAAAGATCGTCACTGTTTTGGACAGATATATCCAAAATCAGAGTTATTCCAATAGAGAGTAAGGGAGTCAATCCAAATACTAATGCACCTATTGTTAGACTATTATAATTTGAACTAAAGATAAGATTACCGAACTTTTCACGGACAGGTTGCACTTCTTGTACATGTTGAACACCTGGAGCTATTGATTTTACTATTCGCTGGTTTTTTTCACCGTAACTAGGTGAGGGAGATGGAAGAGTCTGCGAAGAATCTCCAGCAGCTTCTTTAGGAAAGCGTTCACCACAACTCATACAGAAAAGACCACTTTCAGGATTTTCCGTTCCACATTTTGCACAATATTTCATAACACATCACTGGTAACTGAATATCTAGGGGAATAATATGTTACTCAAAAACTTTTGGAAGTAAAGCTATTACATATATTAAATCTATAGGATAGGTTTCAATAACATCAAATCTCTAATAGTAGAGAGCATTGGTAAGGAAGGAACTCAATTTATTCTAATTTGAAAAACAAAATTCCTATTCATCAAGAATTAAATGGAGTTTAAGAAATGGAAAAGCGTACATTTGGCAAAACAGGACATTCAGCATCAATAATTACCTTGGGAGGATGTGGTTTAGGATGGCTACATGAGCATGAAGAAAGTATTGAAAAAGCCCAAAAAGTCGCGGATCAAGCGATACAGCAAGTAATCGATGCAGGAATAAATATAATTGATGTAGCACCTTCTTATGGAGAGGCAGAGATCCGATTATATCCATGGATCCAAAAATATCGAAAAAAACTCTTTTTAGCCAATAAAACCATGGAAAGAACAAAGAAAGGAGCCTGGAAAGAGCTACACCAATCGTTAAAACGTCTTGGCACTGATACATTGGATCTATATCAGTTTCATGCAGTTAGGGATCTGAACGAAGTGGACACTATTTTTAGCAAAGAGGGAGCACTGGAAGCAGTGAAAGAAGCGAAAGAGACAGGGTTGATACGAAATATAGGTATCACAGGGCATGATGATGCGCAAGTACTCATCTCAGCAATAGAACGTTTTGATGATTTTGCAACCGTCTTATTTCCAGTAAATCTTGCCTCTAGAGCTCATCCCCATTCGGTGAATGATTATAGACCACTATTAAGACTAGCACGAGAGAGAGATATCGGTGTGACAGCCATCAAAGCGATCCATAAGAGAAGATGGCAACATAGAAAGACCTATCATACATGGTACGAACCATTAGATGATAAAACATGGATTGATCATGCGGTATGGTTTACTTTATCACAAGTAGGTGTCTGCACATATTCACTTCCCTGTGATTTGCGTTTATGGCCTATGGTGATTGATGCAGGAAAACACTTTAAGAATTTGACCTCTGTTGAGCAAGAGGAAATTATCAATCAAGCAAGAGGGAATGGTTTCATTCCTTTGTTTCCAGAATGATTATTGGAATAGCGATTGGTTTTATTTTCTTGGTTTAGCCAATCGATTTCGTTTTTCGTCGAAGTAATTAACATAGTTTGATCCAAGAATACAGAAGAGTTGATCATGAAATTCAGGATTACGCTTTTGAATCCTAGGAATGAAATAAAAATCATTATAGGCCGGCCGATAATAATTAGTCGTGCCTATGATTCTTACATAGAATGTAAATGACAAAAAATGCTTTTGTTGTGGGATTCATTCATTATAGACAGGTCTATTTAAAATAGGATATGAATAGAAATCATATTTGATACAGATTACTTCGAATGTTCTGGAAGAGAAGACTTTATGTAGTTATTACCAGATTTTCAGCATATGCTTATTTTTAGAGTGTGTGAGAATCTTATATCCCGATTCTGGCATCGTGGGAATAGCTTTCACACGCGATGGCTTCCCGAAAGAACCCACTAGGCCACTATGTTCGATCTCGAAAGAAGAAATATTCACGTGACTATCAGTATCTGATTCATGTCTCTAGTGCTCCCCACAAGATTCTAGTACCCCAAATAACTTCCTTTGCATTTGAGACTGTTGTTCGAGATAAGAAAGGAAGAATTGTTTCTTGTGATTACGAACGGTTTCATCCCTTTGTCTATCTGTCCCCTCCTGCACGGTTTGCAGATTGGGTAGGATGGTGTACTTCTTTTTTTGCAAAAGGTAATACCCACGGGTATGTAACCCTCTATGCCCATATTGTTAGAGTTCGTTCTAAAGAATTAAAAATCCTCACTAATCGGTATCGTGAGGAATTAGTAT
>JAEOTM010000113.1 GCA_016839815.1 Candidatus Hodarchaeota archaeon | reverse complement strand
TCGAAGTCTTGGTCTTGGATATTTCCAGTATCAGAGCTGTTAATGAACCAGGTAGCAGTAGCTAAGCTATCCCATGTAGGCATGTCGTTTATACCGTCAACGCTTCCATTGTAAGGAGCCACAACGGTAGGTCCGTGCATACTGATGTTTTCTACACCAGCAGTAATGTCTCCACTAAGAGCTGGATTAGGAACATTTGGAATAGGTCGGTAAGCAGTTTGCCCATCATTCCAGATTGGATCATTTAATGCATCGTCTTGAATAATAACGTTCAAACCGAGGTCTAAAGACAATAGGTTCATACTTGCAGGATTCCAGAGACCGCCATAATCGCTTTCTCCAGCAAACCAGATTGTACGATCACCAGCATTCCACCAATCAACAACAGCTGTCATTTGTTCTGCAGTAAGGAAATCATTACCATTCAAAATCAAAATATCTGTTAGAGCAATTGTTTCTGCTGTTAGGATATTGGTAGTGTGCACATAGTAACCCCAGGCTGAAGCATTGGTAATTAAACCAGAAACATCAGTGTGGTATGCACCATTACCATTGAAAACGGTAACATAAACAGTTCTTTCAAATTCCTCAACATCAACTGGAGTGTTTCCAACAGCCCAATCAAGAAGGTTATGTGTAACCACTATGTTTTGGAGACCAGTATCGTTGGTATAACGAGCTGCATCACTGAACATGTTCTTGTATTCAGAGAAGATGCTTTCACCAGTCCAGATAGCGTTTGAACCACTGTTTGGACCAGCGCCCCATTCAACGGCACCCATAGACCAGCTACCATTAGTTAATAATGGATAACCTTCCCAGACATTGTCGTCATCGAAGTCTTGGTCTTGGATATTTCCAGTATCAGAGCTGTTAATGAACCAGGTAGCAGTAGCTAAGCTATCCCATGTAGGCATGGTATTTACACCGTCAACGCCTCCTGAATAAGGAGCCACAACGGTAGGTCCGTGCATACTGATGTTTTCTACACCAGCAGTAATGTCTCCACTAAGAGCTGGGTTAGGAACATTTGGAATGGGTCGGTAAGCAGTCTGTCCATCATTCCAGATTGGATCATTCAATGCATCGTCTTGGATAATAACGTTCAAGCCGAGATTTACTGATAAAACGTTCATACTTGCAGGATTCCAGAGACCGCCATAATCGCTTTCTCCAGCAAACCATATTGTATAATCGCCTGAATCCCACCATGCTTCAACGGTATCCATTTCCCCTTGTGTGAGGAAATCATTTCCATTAAGAATAAGCATACTGGCTGCACTCAAAGCACCTTCATCGAGGACATTTGTTGTAAAAACTTCATATCCCCATGTAGAAGCATTGGTGACAAAACCAGATACATCAGTGTGGTATGCACCATTTCCATTAAAGACCACAATTCTTGGCATCCTTGTGCTCATAATGGAGGTAGCCGATACTGATGCGGGTTGACTAGCAATTACACCTAGAGTTAATGCCATGGCAAGTAGGATTATACTCATTTTTCGTGTAGTTTTCAAAAATTCATTCACATCCAAAATAGATAATATTTCGGGGTTGTTTCTAATAACAAGTATCTGAAAGTTTCTTATCATTAGAGATAAACTATTTCCAGAGTTTTCAGTTAACTGAAAACCAGTAATTAGTGCTCATCTGGAAGTTTTTTTATCTTTTTGGATACTCATTTTTGTCGGAATGATACTTTGAAGTATCTTTATAATAATCAATTCTCACTAGATATTGGTGTGCATCCTTTCAAATCCTCAAATTAGAACTAATTAAACTCAGAATTATTGGCAATGATAGGTATTTTGAAAACAAATATAGTTCTAAAAAATATTCATTTGTTTTTCTTTAAAAATGAAAAAAAGGAAGAGGAGAATTTACTTACTCCTTATTTACGAAATCTCTTTCTTTTTACGGCCGTGATCACAATTAATCCAAGTGCGAACATATAGAATTCGAAAACAGCTGAATCCTCAGTAGTTGTTGTGGTTGTGGTAGGAGTAGTTGATGTGGATTCAGGTGTATCAGTTGTGGTAGGAGTAGTTGATGGTTCTTCAGTAGTCGATACTGGAAGATCTGCGGTTTTTGTAACAGTAACTGTTTCATTTGTTCCAGAAGACACCAGGATATTAACTTCGACAAAGGTTATTCCATTTTTGGTATACTGGGAGTAAATTGACCCTTTATCGGTTGAATATATACCAGGAACCATTTTAAAGACAGCACGTGCAGCTGGAAGGTCTTCTAATAGATCATTAGTAAGTATTACAGAAGTCGTTGTTTCTGTACCGTCATTCAACCCGGTGTAGTTGGCTTTGACTTTGTAAAACGGATAGAGACCATCTGTGCTATCATTATATCCCCATTCTGTGATTACATCTCCTGAAATTTGGAGAATTCGATAACCACTAATCGCTCCTGCCATTCCAATATGGAATGCACCCGTTTCAGTCACAGCTTGAGATCCATCTATACCAGCAGAGGTGTGAATCCAGTAGTCTAAACCATTACTTTGACATATCGGAGCTAATTGCGTGCGTCCATCAACATCAATGGCATTAATTTCTCCTGGATTATAGTCTGTTTCATAGCCAATCGGATCATGAATCATACCAAATTTCGCATCACCAGTAGAAGCACTCATTGCAGCATCAAACCATGCAATTTCTGAATCATCCATCCGATGATCACCAGTGAAAATACTTACGTAATAATGATCACCATATGTCCATTCTTTATGTCTAATCCCTACAATTTTATCTAGAGCTCCAATTCCTGCTCCTCGATATTCCCAATCAGCTTCAGATCCCATAAACCTATCACGATGAGAAGAGACGTAAACATGGGGTAGATTATAGAAAAGACCTACATACTCCCGATATTGTTGCATTGTTTCGATATCACCCCAGAATGTTGCTGATCCAAGATTTACAAATAGATCTGCATTAACAATTGACATTTCTGTTAGGAAAGCGGACAAATTATGGCCTTGATGTAATCCACCATCAACCGCATAGTTTACTCCCGCATAAGCATTCATTTCTTGATCTCCAAGGAGTACGATGGTATAATTATTTTTATATTCTGCTGTGATTTGAATAGAATTTTCTTCAATATCTGTTGTTAAAAATCCAGAAACTGACGCAGATACTTCTAAATCATAAAGTCCCTCGTCGATAACAGCTGGGATAGCAGCCGTTAGTGTCCATAATTCTGTTCCAGCATCATGACTGGAGCTAGTAACACTTAAGTCGATTGGTTCGTCTGTTCTATCAGTTAATTGAACTTTCCAATCTGTAGATGCAGCATTTCCACGAGCAGTAATAGTGATTGACCCGCCTGGAAGATAGAAATTTGTTTCAGCAAAGTTTGGATCAATAATATAGACATAATCAGCTGCAAACTGGGGATCAATAAACCAATAATCGTTATTATTTCTATCCTTATTACTAAGTCCATCAGCAGTATCAGCGAAGAAAAATTGAATTCGATCCGGGAGGTCATCTTTCGCTTCAATCGATATCTCCCAAACAGTAGCAGATATATTAGTCATAGGAGAAGATAGAAATCGCCCAGCATACCCTTCTCCAGTATTATTTACATACCAAGCTTTACTAGGTGGAACTGGAGTTAATGCCTGCTGATTTTCATCAAAATTTCCAAAAAAGATGAAGGCCCAGTGGAGGTAAATGGTAGAACTTGCTGTATCAAGTGTACCCGTACTTGTGTCATACTGAATAATAATTATATCCCCCACATTTGGATTTGTAGGAGTAACTGTTACAGTATCAGAGATAGAGGCCCCCACTTGTCTTAATCCTACGGTCATTGATGTTATAAAAAAAATTAATGCTATTAGCAATATTTTGGATGTATTCTTTTTCATTCACTTTTCACTTCGGTAATTTTCTGTTATTCTTAATTAGATAATTTAGGGGATATTCAGGACATTCACATTATTATATAATTTTCCTAGATAAAGCTAGTAAAAAATGGCTAAAAAGTAGCAACATGAATTGTAATTAGTATTACAATGTCACCTGCTACCAAAAAAGAAAATAAAAGGAGGAGAATTAATTTTTTCACTAATTCAGAAAAAAATCCTTCGTTTTTTGATAACAATTACGAACGTACTTATACTTGCTATAAATATTGGCAATGTAAGCCAGGGTGCAGATCCATCAGTTTCTGGAGTCGTCGTAGTGGTGGTCTGGGTGATCTGGGGAGTAGTTGTGACTGGTTCGGTAGTTGTGGTTTCGGGTTCGACAAAAAATTCCACTACTTGTTCCGCAGAGTACCCTAATTCATCAGTTGCATTGAGTGCTAACATAACAGAATCACCTACAGAAAAACTACCCAGATTTTTTACGTAGTGTGAATAATCATCGACAGCTGAGTCAAGTGTATATGTCTCGGGGCTACCTTCGTTCACTGTTACTGATAAATTTACAGTAAAAATTCGAGAGGCATCTGTAATAGTGGCATCAAGAGTAACTTCCGAATTGGGAGTTATTGTTGTTGGTGATGTTATGAGAATTTCGGGAGAATGTTCATCATTCAATCTACCTACAATCTCGTCTACAAGGAGTTTGTCTCCAACAAAATAGTCACCCATGCTAACATAGATTACAAGTTTACGATTCATAACCGCTTCTGTCCACCAATCAGGATCATCACTAATTTCTTCAGTGAATACATAATTCCAAACGCGAAACATCGCTGATTCATCACCTGACATATCAGCAGCACCATAGAATGGATACATGGCTAAGTTTCCTCCTCCTTGCATGAAAGCAGAATTAACGAGTTCATAACCGTCGAAAGGATAGAGATCATGATCCCATATACGAGGGTAGTTAGGGTCTATTAACCAACTCGGATGAGCTAAGAATATTGGGCTTCCTGCGTCATGAAATAGACCAATTCTTGCACTTTGACCTGCAAACTCCGAGATTAAGGTTCCATTCCCTGGATTGAACCATCCAATATTATGGGTTTGATTTTCTCCTGTTAACTCCAAACCATCAATCACAGCTATATCGTCTCTTCCTTGAGAATCTAGATACGCTCTCAAGGCTGGTCCTCCTGCTACTGTATTATAATCAGTTACAACGACAAATTGATGACCTAGAGAGTCGAAATTATTAACCATTTCATCGTATGGTGCAACAACGCTGCTTAATTCCGTGTGAAAATGGCAAATACCCTGATAGTATAGTAATTGTTTTATTTCTGTTATTGTATGAGGACTTTCGATTCCAGTGTATACGTTTATTGGAAAGATGTCTGTGAGTTCCTTGGAAGGTTGAAATCCCAACCAATTCATTAGGTTATACTGAAATTGATAATGATTGGAAAGATAGGGGTCGCCATCCCATGCTTTTAATTCAAGAAAAGGATTATAAGTACCAATAAAAGCAGCCCTATGAGAATCGTTATCAAAAACAGCGAAGCTCGTTCTTCCAGAATTGCTAAAGGTTAGATTCTCAATATTTGGATCGCTGTTAAGGACAGGAACGGATGCAACTGGGTTCTTGAGAGTACCAAATGTATCCATGTTATAGAAAATATCATGATTGGGGAGATTTCCTGAGAGTCTTGTTACTGCGGTATCTTGAAGGGTGCTAAAAGCGAGATTAAACCCCAAGGTGGAGATCACATTATTAAGTACTGTATTATTGAAATGAGTTTCTCCATAAGTTAAACCTCCTACGAATAAGATACTCCCCCCACTGTTCCAGAAATCTTTCACAATTTGAATTTCCTGTGCAGAATAGGGAAAATCGTAATCTGGGAACATAATGACAAAAATATCTACACCTACAAAGTCTGATTCGGTGAAAGATTGCTTCATTGTGGTTGTTTTGACTACGAACTCCCCTGTTCCTTCAAGCATTCCCCCCATTGGGGAAACTTTTGCAGGAATAAAAACCTCTAATCCATGGGAAATATCATAAAGAATTGTTATTACTTCATTAGATTTCATCACTGAATTTGAGCCTTTTTCTTTCGAGGGAACATCATTACTCATAATCCGTTGATTAGTGAATGAAGAGGTTATAATTAACCCGCTCAACATTACTAATAAGAAAAAGTGGGTATACCTATCATTAACTCTCATAAAAATCGTATCCAATTTTTAACAGAAGAAATTTTTCTCTTTATCCCTCAATTTTCCTAGATCTTCTTAAACATTATGGGGAAAGAGTAACAGATTGAAAATTACCAATATTTTTATATTAAATTAATTGAAATTCTTCTGTTGATCCATTTTAGGTATAAAAATTCATAAAATGAGGAATTGAAGCGATTTTTAGAGTTAAATTCCGTTCTACTTAACCAAAAAAATTTTAATCTCAGATCTTTGAAACATCTCAAAATCCAGATTTGACTTAATTTGAAAGGTGAATACTTCTGATGAGAATAGGAAATGTAAATAAAATTAAAACATTGATTATTATTGGCCTAATTTTGCTCTTATTGACTGGAAGTTCTAATACTCAAGGTATAAGTGGAGGAACTTCTGCGGATGATCCTGTAAGCTGGACTCCTTCAATTCCCAATGTTGGAGAAGAAGTCACGATATTTTACGATCCATCAGCAACTAATGCAGTTCTTACTCCTAGTGCAGAAAATATCTCTCTAATGTGGGGAATGTATCTGCGAGGTAACCAACTTTTAACCAATAAACCGTTTGGTGCTGTTCCCCCCTCTCCCGAAATGTGGCCAGAGGATACAGAAGTGGTTGCTCCTTATCGATTCGCGAAGTCTCCAATGTCCAAGAATGGAAGTTCAGGAATTTGGTCCCTCTCAATTATACTCAATGATAAACCTGATTATCTTGCCTGTTATTTTGTTGACGGCGTTGGAAATCAAGACAAGAATAATAATAATTACTGGCTAATCAATTCTCAACTCTTGGAGGATAGAGTCACTGTTTTGAGTCCTACATTTGCTGAACCACAAATTTTACTCCAATCATCACAAGTTACTGTTAAAGTCAATGCATCGGAATCTGCATCAAACTGGCATATATCTCTAAGTGGAGTAGGTAACTCAATAGAACCTGTAATAAGTTCTATATTTAGTACTGAATTATGGGAAATTACTTTCAATTTACCAGCAGCAATAGGGCTTTATGATATGAATGTTTCAGCCTTAATTGATGGAAATACCCAATTTGATTGGGAACCAAACGCTATTAAAGTGGTTGAAGAATTCAAATCGTCTTATCGGTTTGTTGTGTTCGCAGATCCCCAGTTCCATCGTGATGGTTCAGCAGGTCATGATTTTCGAAGTCAAAAAACAGGTATTGGGAATTTTACACATGTTTTAGAAGAAGTAAATATTGTCAATCCTGAGTTTATCCTGGTTGCAGGGGATTTAACCGAGTGGACCGACGAAATTGCTTTATCTAACTTCAAAAGATGGTGTAATCTATATTTAGATGACATACCTGTCGTTTCGGTAATGGGAAATCATGGTGACTGGGAAGGTACGGCCTCACTGGGAATCTGGGAGTGGGGAAGTGGCAGGGGAATGTGGAATAATATTATAGGCCCATCATCAGGGATTTTCAGGTATGGAACTCATGCATTTGTACGTGGTGATAGTTCTGATCGTCAATTTGATGTTGGAGCAGGAATCAATGCCTACAATTTCGTTATGAATTCTCTAGATGAAATAAGCTCAGCCGATATGAAGTTTCTCATGCTTCATCATCCTTTAGTAACGTATGGGGAACCTGATCCTGAACCCATTCTTTCATCGACTGAAAGTACAGCGATCGTTAATAAACTTCAAACAATTGGTGCAGATGCCTTTTTCCATGGACATTATCATGCAAATGTATATACTGAGCTGGGAGATTTTTTACACATTGGTACAACTGAAACAGTAGGAGATTTTCCAGGGTACCGCTTGATTGAGGTGGAGAATGATAATATTACGAAGTACCTCTATGATACTCCAAATCCTCCTGATCTAGACTATGTACAAACAAACTATGGTGCGATGTATTATGCTCCATCCAATCCAATCAATAATGTTTCACTGGCTTATTCTGATGTAAATGATGGTTCTCTAACAAGTTTAAGTGCTACAATCAATAATACTTTAGCTCACTCCCTATCTGAAGCTCATGTACGCTTTCACATGGTATCAGGGGTCTATGACTCAGATGTAGGTGAAATTGAGAATCAATTTACTGAAGGTAGTACAACATTTGTTGATGTTCGAGTAAGCGTAGGTACAAATACTACTCAATCCGTGACCATTACGAAGGTGGGGGAACTACCTACAACCACAACAGATACTCCTGAACCCACAACTACAACTACAACAACCACAACAGATACTCCTGAGCCTACAACTACCACCACAAGTTCATCAACTAGTTATGTATTTTTGGAATTATTAGTATTAATTCCAGTGGTTCTTATGTTTAGACGGTCGAAACCGAAATAAAAAATGGATAGATTCTAGTTTCTATCCTCTTTTTTTCTCTTTTTTACTAGTACAAATAAAATGCTGGCAGAAAAAGTGAGGTACTGTAGTCCAGATGATTTTTCAGATGAAGTATCAACCTGAGAACTAGTCTTTGATGAGGGAGAGGAACTTTGCGCGGAGGTCTCAATGTCAGTAGTATAGTCTTCTTTTTTTGACAGATTCACCTTAAAACTATGTAGTCCTTGTGTTATATTTACTAACTGAATTTCAAGCATAGTGTGAGTTGAATTATAGTATGGTACAATATTGGAAATATTTTCAGATGAGAAAGTTTCCCACATCCCTGTAAGTACAATTTCTTCAGTTATTTGTGAGAAATTATAGTTTGTATGGTCATTATTAAGCGTGCCCTCAACTAATGTGACATTTTCTTCGAGTTGTGTTTCATTTAAAGTTGATGAAAGCTTAAGGCTCTCAATTTCGTCATAATACTCCAGTGTAGTATTATTTATTTGGCACATACGAAAATGTCCTGGTGCACTTGTATGAAGAGGAAACGGAATTGAATTATCAGTAATTATTTCAAGTGTAGAACCTACGGTATGAACAGATCCTATATGTTCATGTCCTAAGAATGATGCAATGACATTTCCTTGTGAATAGATTGTTTCAAATTGTGAAGCATAGTCAGAATGGGCAAAAAAAAGATTTACTCTATTTATATTTTGATTAAATATATTAATGATTGAATTACTTTGCTCGGGAGTTAATCCATCGTAATCATAAGTTGAAGCCCCCACAAATAATGCATTCTTGTAAGAGAGTTGGCTAATGTATTCGATTGGAAGGAAGTATTTTTCCCAAAGTTCTACACCATTTCCGTAATCATTGATATAGAAATCGTGATTACCATTACAGATCAAAGCAGGTACCTTTAATTCCTTCAATGTATTGTAAATTATTGGATATTGCTCATTTCCTCCCATTGGTTGGCCATCAACGGTAGCTAAACCCTCAATTAGGTCACCTGTAACTAAAACAAGATCTGGTCGTAAAAGATTAATTTCCGAGATCAAAATTTCCGCTTGTTCAGTTCGCTCTGGTACTCCATCAAGTTGTGTATCTGTTATGTGGATGAAATCAATTGTCGATTTATCCTGCCTTTCTTGAGAAGTAACCATCACTGAATTTGGCTGAAATATCGTATCCGTTGGGAATACTAGGATAATTCCATATATTTGAGGGATAATTCCTTCTGGCGTTAATACAGAATAATTCATAGTTTCATCCTTAAATCTCCATTCGTTGATAGAAAGATTATAGGTGATAAAAAATGAAATTAATTGTATCTCAATAGGATGGATCTCGTTTACAGATTTTACATGAATCTCAAACACCACTCCTTCCTCAACGATTACTGGATTGGCAAACGAAGGTCTTAATAGTACTAATTGTGACTCTTCAGCTCGAGTTTCCGTGTACTGTGCTTCCACGATAAGTGGAAAAAATCCAATGGAGAATCCCACCACTAAAATCAGTAAAATGCCATTTTGAATTGATTTCATTTCGACTCGAAGTTCTGAAAGTTATTCAAATATTTTACTAGACTTGTAATTCGGTTATACAGCTGGAAAAATCATATTATCATTAGGTTGGAAAAGAAAATTAATGCGAACTATCTATGTTTACTTAAGTCTTTGAGGGGATAAAATGGGTTTTGTAATTCTCATTATCCCTGATGATGAAAAAGACGGTCTACGGAGGCTAATTGAATTAATAATTTTTAATTCATATTGCTGATGACGACAGTTGCACTTACTGACCAATTAGCTTTGTATGAGCGAAAATTATGGCGCGTTTATCCATTACTCAATACTTTCGTAAACTCGAACCACTTGATTTTCGAATTCTTTCCGTTATTGAAATCCTTATGGCTAAACATGAATTTGTACCTCTAGAAGAGATTGCTCGATTTATAAAATATGCCGAAAAGAAGGTTGAAATTCGATTAAAACGATTAAGAAAAATGAAGCTTGTTTTACTTGCACAACGTCATTACCTTGGTACAGCTCTCACCTTTATTGGATATGATGCTCTCGCTCTTAAAGCACTGGTTGAGAAAGGCATCTTGGCTCAAATTGGCCCTGAAATCGGTGCAGGTAAGGAAAGTACTATCCATCTTGGAATGGATGATAATGCAAATGAATTTATCATCAAGTTCCATCGACTGGGAAAACTCGATTTTCGTGCCACTAGAAAGAGTCGTGCATTTATTGCAGAAAAAAGACATCTTTCTCCTTTGTACGAAAGCAGATTATCTGCTGGAAGAGAGTATAAAGTTCTTAAGGATCTTTATAAAGCTAGTACCAGTGTTCCAAAACCCATTGCTCAGAATCGACATCTAGTTGTTATGGAAATTGTAAAAGGACAAGATCTCTATCGCATGAAAAAAAGTGACCTTGGAACCGAACAGGAAATTGCGTTGCTCTTTCACAATATTATCCAAGAAATCAAAAATAGTGTTCTCCACGGATATATCCACGGAGATTTAAGTGAGTACAATATCCGCTTAAATGAGGAAGATTACCCTGTATTAATTGATTGGCCCCAATATGTCACGACAGAGGAACCTCAGGCCATAGAAATCTTATCGCGTGACTGTCAGAATATTCTGAATTATTTTGAGAAAAAATTTTCAGTAAAAACTCATTATGACATTTCTGAGATACTTAAAATGTTGGATCGACCCCAGAACTGAAATGGTTTTCTAATTATGAAGAGCTCACTTATCATATTTGGCATTGATGTTTTAGCATTTAAAGAAAGAGGGAAAAAAACCTCTCGCATCTATTCATTAGTGATCATAAACAACGATCACCTTGAAAAACACGTGAAACTGAATAAACGTCAACTATTAAAGAAAATTCAGGATATTAAACCAGATTATATTGCTATAGATAATATCTTTGAATTAGCACCAAACGCACAAGGAATAATTCGACTACTCGAATTGATCCCTCCAACTTCACTCTTGGTACAGGTGACTGGAAATCCACGAACAGGGATGGAAAAACTTTCCCAACTGATCACTAAACATAACCTCAGAAAATCAATAAGTTTTACTTATAAGGCTAAAAAATTGTCAGCTGTGGAAACAGCGGAAGTAGCAGCGCGATTATGTATAAAAAGAGTAGGATTTATAGTTGAAGCGTTCGAAGAAGAAATTAAAATTCGGATAACCCGGAAAAAATCCCATGGAAAGGGAGGATGGTCCGCTCCTCGATATGAACGGATCAGTGGAACAGCTGTTCAACAAGCTTCAAGAGAAGTAGTAGCTATTCTCAAAGATCAAAATCTTAAGTGGGATGTATTTAAATATCCACAAAAACGTGTTTATTTAGTTCAATTAGAAAATGAGCTGATATCCTCTGTACAAATCAAGATTAAACCTCTAAACACTGATTTAGTAAAAGTAACTCTACAAAGAATCACTAGATCGACCCTAGACTTTAAGCCACTAGACGTTGCTATGGCTCCTTCAGCTAAATCGCTAAAAAATGTGATTTTGGGATTAGATCCAGGAACAACTACTGGGATTGCGATACTAGATTGCAATCGTGGAAATGTACTTTATTTGGGCTCAAAACGTGAATGTGGAATATCAGAAATTATCCGCATTTCAACAAAATTTGGGAAAGTGAGCTGTGTTGCTGCGGATGTCATTCCTGCACCTGCTATGGTTGAACGTGTTGCGAAAATTACAGGAGCTAAATTATTAACCCCTTCAGTGCTTACTACAGCCGCTCAAAAAAGAAATTACCTTCAAGATTATTCTGATTTAACGGTAAATTATAGTCATTTGAACTCTCATGAAAGAGATGCATTATTTGGAGCTTTAAAGGGATATAATCTCCTTAAACCTCAATTTCAAAAAGTCAAAAGGATAATTGAGGAATCTCATTCCACATTAATTCCGCATCTTGCTGAAATCCAACGCTTAGTTCTTGCTGGGAATAGTATTACAAATGCTATATCTTTAATTCATGGAAGAGAGGATCCTCACGTCACTGAGATAAAAGAAACTGATTTTAAACATCTAGTAAATTCCTTAAAAAACGAAAATATACAATGGCAAGCGAAATTTGACACCATATCAGAGGAAATGCATAAAATTGACCAGGAAGTCAAATATTGGAGGGATCGATCTCGAGATCAAACTCTTGAAATAAAGAGGTTAAGCAATCTATTAGAAAAAGCAAGAGTCAAAAATTCCCAACAAACTCGAAAGAAAGTATCGAATGTTGTTGAAAGAGAAGTAGGACAAATCAAAGAGGAAAATCGATTACTTAAACACAAGATAAAAAAGAATGAATCAGAATTAAGAAAGTTAAAAGAAATAAAGAATTTTTGGGTTCAAGGTCATGAATTCCCTTTAAAACCCCTTAACTCCTTCTCTGACTCAGCAATTCGGGATACTAATATAAATTATGGATTACATGAGGGTGATATTGTTTTAGTGCTAGATCCTAGCGGTGGAGGTGCCCAAACTGCCCTCACACTAATTAATTATGGGATACGAGGAGTGCTTACTCCAGAGGGAACTCCAAAATTTTCTGATCAAGCTCTCCAAGTTTTTAATGAGAATTGTATACCTTGTATTGAATTACCACTGGGGAACTATACAGAAAGAGATCGAACTTCTATCGATCCTCCATTAGAAATTTGGGTATATGAGGAGCTATATCTAACAGATATTTCGGTTAAGGAGGAGATTAGGAAGCAGGAATTGCGATTAGAGGAGAAATTGAGACGAAAACGTATGTCTTTACTTATTGAAAAGAAAATTGCTCTGAAAGAGTCTCAGGTAGCTGATTTTACAATAGAAAGATTACTGAATGACTTTAAAGAAGAATATATTGCTTTGTATCAATCTCCAGATTTAGAAATATTACATGAATTTTATTCAGAAGAAGAATAATGTATCTCAGAATAGGTGAAGAAACATTTTTAGAATTTATCAAATTGAGTTGAAATTAAGCTTATTCTTGATATACCTGAATTTTAAGGAACGAGTACCATGTCCAATCCATTACAAACTTTAGAAAAATCCGTTGGCAAAACAATTACTGTTACACTCAAAAGTAATCAATCTTATACAGGACGATTAAAAATAACTGACCAATATATGAATTTAATACTAGAAAACTGTTCTGAAATGGAGGACGGGAAAATAACTAAGCGATATGGCCGTGCGTTTCTTCGGGGGAATAACATCCTTTATATAAAGGTTGATTAGTTTTCTAGATTTAAAAATGCTGGAAAGGGAGAAAATTCTCTTTACAATGATTGCTTAATCAACGTAAATCTTCCTAATTTGCGAATGAACGGTTTTCTGTCTGTACTTGATTTCGTGTAATGTGAATTTCTCCTTATCAAAACCATATTCAATTAGTAGTGATGCTAGACTAGTTGCATATGCGATAGCATCTAATTCATCCCCAAGGAGTTGTAAGAAGCTAATAAAGCCGTATAAAAATACATCTCCTGCTCCAGTTTCGTTCGTCACCTTCTCTACGGTATATGCAGGAACCGAATATATATGACAACGATTAGAATTCTGATCTTTCACACCGAATAAGGCTCCCTTCCCTCCCTTTGTTACTAAAACATATCTCGGAGAAATCGATAATAAATAACAAATAATCTTCTCTTCATCACTCCCTAATCCAAGAAGTTTTGTCTCATTATCCGAAAGTTTTATACAATCTGTTTGTGCTAAGATCTTTTGAGAAAACCATTCTGAATAAGATACTTTTCCATCTTTAACAACTGTTCTAAAGCAACCTTGAGGGTCGAAAGCTACAAAACTCCCGATTTTTCGCAGAAAAGAAAAGACCTGGATTGAATCAAACTCGTGGTGTACAGAACTAATAATAAAAATTGGAGGATGTGGGAACTGCCAGTCAAATGAGTCACAATGAAATACTTCTGGTGGATTGAATAATGTCAGTTTTCTTTCAGTGGTTGGTTGGGAGTAGTCTAATATGAATTTAGGACTTGTATTAAGATGTCTCAAACAGATATCAATGTGATTGCTATATGATAACTTTTCCAATAAACTCTTAGTTTGCTTAGATATGAACGAAAATATAGTAGGTTTCTTCATAATTGGGAAGATCTCTCTCAAAATTTCGGATATGAATAACATGAAGGTTGGAGGTCCTCCAAGTGTAAGATTCGTATGTTCTGAGTCATTTGAAGTAGATTCTCTTGATTTTGAAGTGATTATCCTATCTAATACAAATAATCCGAGAATAACCTTCTCACGGGAAGTGTCCATTCTTAACCACTTTAATAAATCATCCAGATCCTTTCTGGTAATGAAAGATAAAATCTGTACGTCAATTTAGGAATTTTTAGGATTTTCTATGAATCCATCTTAAGATGAAGGTTGATAATTCTGTGTCAATAAATGTGAATATCATTTTCTGCTGATTCTTGGTTTAGTAAGGTTTAAATCATTACCCGATGATTATTACCTAAATAGAGCATATGATTCGTAATGACAATTATCACAATCTAGATTCTTATCTCATATTAAAAAGCAACATCTAATATTGTGAGAACCTTTCTGAAGGTGAAAAAATGGCCTTTGCACTTACAGTTGAGCAAAAAAAGAAATTAATCAAATTATTACAAGAAATTGTACGTTATGCTGATTTAGAAGCGCTTGCACTAGTCACTCGTACTGGGATGAGTGTTGCATTCTTTTCAGAAAAAGATGCAGATCCAGATCTATTTTCTGCCCTTTCAGCAGCAGTTCTTTCTACAGGTGGAATGGTTGTAGACAGAATGGATCATGGACAATTGTGGGAAGTCTTAGTTCGGGGAGAGAAGGGTTATACAGTATTAAGTTCCGCAGAAGACTTTATCTTAATTGGTGCATCAAACGAAGCACATTCTTTAGGACTAGCCATTCGTGTTCTCAGACGTTATAGTCATAAAATCCCTGAAATATTCAAGGAAGAGGAAAAAGATATTTCTAGCTTGGTTTCCGAGCTAAAAGATCTTTTAAGCTGATCTACACAAGAATTAATACAGGAATGCAATTCTGTGCCCTCCCTTTTTTTTATTCTTTCTTTACTCAATTTTCTATTTATCTTCAGTTTAGGATTCTACGATAGCTACCTTTTGTTGTTATGCATTATACCTTGGACTATTATTTTTTATGCGATTTTGAGCTTTAAAGGAATTAGTTTTACGAATAAAGACCCGATTCATCAATACTCGGGCAAGCTTTATTGGATCGGAAGAGGATCCTTTCAGGCGACATTAATCGCGTCATTAAACCTAATTCTTTCCGCCATGATTATTTCAGATGAATCAATTTCTCGATTTGATTTACAGTTCGGTCCATTTTCCTCTATTATGATTTTATTTTTCCTACCAATGCCTGGATTTCTTCTTTTTCTCTTGAATGGGAAAAATCAGGAACAGTTATATGAAATGATGTCGAAAAGAATACTTTCCTCTAATGAGGCACCAGATTTCGTCTTCTTAACAAGCGAGCTCCTAACAAAAGTTCAAAGGTATTCTGATGCTTATTTTAAACAATTGGATATTATAAGAAAAAGCATCCATGAGTATTTGGTTGGAGAATTTCCCCAAACGTCTTCATTTTTCGATTTGGATAAAGCTTATCATTTAAATTTGGAATATTTAGCCCTTTTCGTGACGAAGAATGCTATTCCTCCAGTCATGGGAGAGATTAAAAACGACCTCTAAAAACATGTAAATGAAGGTAATATTGACTTTAATCAATTTTTTTAACTTACTTTCATATTTTAAAGGTGTACTCGTAATGGGTAAAAAACGAAAATCAGGTGGCCGAAGTAAAGGCGGGAAAGGTAACTTAGGTCAAGTTCAATGCTCTTCATGTGGACGACTGGTTCCAAGAGATAAGGCCAAGCGGAAAACAAGCTATAAAAATTTAGTTGATTTTACAATTGGAAAGGAACTACGGCAATCTGGAACAAGAATTGCACGAATCCCATATGTTCGATATTTCTGCGTTTCATGCGCAATTCACAGACATCAAGTAAAGATTCGATCGGCTTCTGAACGTAAAACAAGATGATCCAATACTCCTCTGAAAAGAGGACTTAATAAAGGTCATCAGTCGTGTGATACCTCCACAAGTTTTCTATCTCTGTTGATAGAAATAAAACAAAAGCAGAAAATCATTCTAGAAGCTGATTCAGGTAAAAGGGATGCTTTATTTCTTATCATTAACAAGAAAATGTGAAATTATCCTCTAAAATCAGTTTCCAATAAATTCTTATTAATCAAATAATTGTTTTGTAATTCACTCTAGAAATCACTAATAATAAATCACAGAGAATTTAAATCACTGGATCCGTGGCTCAGCATGGATAGAGCGTCTGCCTTCGGAGCAGAATGTCGTGGGTTCAAATCCCTCCGGATCCGTAAATTTTTTTTGTTAATATTCCCGAAAGATTTCTACGATGCTATATTAATATAATTAAGAGGAAAAAGAGAAGAAATTATGGATAAACTCAAATTAATTAGAGTTTATCGTAATAATCTTCAGGTTTTGGAGGATTGGGGTTATGGAATCCTTTCCGTTTTCTAGTTTCCATGACAAACTTACGAGCTAACCCACCGCCTAGTTCTTCTTCTTTAGTGGGATTTCCAGGTACTTTTTCCCAATGATCAAAGACCATCTGTGAAAATGCGAATCCTGAAGTTTCAGAACGTAAATCGGTGGTAATTCCGAAGGATTCAGTAACAGGAACCTCTGCAATAATTACATTTAAAGGAGTCCCTTCGCGTTTTTGTGTATCAACAACACGTCCTCTTCGTTTTGTAAGAACCTTATAGACATTTCCTAGGTACTGTTCAGGAACTTGAACTTGTACCTTATAAACGGGCTCAAGAAGTATAGGAGACGCTAATAAAACTGCACCGAAGCAGGCTCTTCTCGATACAGGCATTGTTTGACCCGCGCCTCTATGTACTGGATCCTCATGAAGTTTAACATCTTCTAATAAGAATTTTATCCCGTAAAATGGTTCACCACATAATGGACCTTCTTTACCAGCCCATCGGAATCCTTGGATAAGATAATCCTTTACTTCACGAAGGTATTGAACACCTTTAGTTGCATCAATATAGAAGTTTGGGTCTGTTTCCTCGGGACCCATACCCCAAACTTTACGACCAACTTTAGCATCCCAACCAGCATCATCTCGGAGAATCTGTCCCATCTCTTTTCGATCAGTGTATTGGTGAATCTTTCCAGATTCAATAATTTTTATGACATCTTTTTCAAGAGGAGCAGCTCGCACCCATAATCTATTATGTTTATTGGGTGATTTTGCGAGAGCTTGTTGAGTAGATTCAGCAGCAACTGATTCTCGGAAGACTACAATAGGCTCACTTTGAGTTACTTCAATATTCTGCAAGTCTTGGAGATCTTTAACAGCTATTTCAAGATGAAGTTCTCCTGTTCCAGATAATAAGAATTCTCCAGTTTCTTCATTAACCTTAGTTTTTAGTGATGGATCTACCAATTCCATGAGCTGAAGTCCTTCTGCAAGTTTAGGTAGCTCACTAGGAGATTTAGCTTCAATTGCAATGGTAACTACAGGTTCCACTGCGTAGCTTAATGCTTTAAATGGAAGAGTGGTCTCTAAACTTGTGATAGTACTACTTGCAGTCGCTCCCCGTAGTCCCTGCAAAGCAACAATGTTCCCAGCAGGAATTAAATCAACTTTTTCTGCTTTAGCACCCATTAACATCGATACTTGCTGAATATTTGTAGTAAACATTCTTTCCTTAGATCCAGGCTTATATCCTGGTAGAAGGGCAGTTATCTTTTGTCCTGCTTTTACTGTTCCGGAAAAAACTCTTCCCATGGCAATAATTCGTTTTGCTCTTCCTGGGATCATTTTAGATATTGATATCATTGTGGGTGCATCAATATCACAGTTCAGGAGTCCTTTTCCTTCTAGAGATTCCATATCTCCAGACCAGAAGCTTTTAAATCTGTATTTCTGTGCTTCGAGTGGAGAGGGACAGAAATTGATTACCATATCAAGTACAGCTTTCTCGACAGGGAGCCATTTTTCTAGTAATGCCTTTGCTATTCTTTTAGGAGGTTCTAACCACACACTTTCATCTATTCGTAATGTTAATTGCTCTGCAACCTTTTTCAATGATTCAGTATCGCTTTCTTCCGCTTTTTGATAAATCTCGTAGGTTGGTTTGAGAACACCATTAACAAAATTATTTTTCATCCACAAGTTTTTAATTAACTTTTCGACTGGTTGGCCAGTTTTTTCGTGCCAAATCTCTGCGAGTGCCGGAATTGTCAATCCAAATCTATGAATAGCAGATCCAAATGCAACTGTTCCCTGTCTAGGATCGACTCTCCATATTTTCTTAAATTCAGGTGGAGCATATGTTTCAATAAGTAGGTTGAAGTCGCTAATAATCTTTTTAAACTGCTCATAGGCATTATCGGGACTCATTCTCATTTCAGTTATTAACCGATCTACTTTGTTAATAATTAAAACGGGACGAACACGTTCGGCTAGAGCTTGCTGTGTTACAACTTCAGTTTGAACCATAACTCCTTCTACAGCATCAACTACGACAAGTGCTCCATCTACAACTCGTAGAGCCGATGTAACTTCACCCGAGAAATCTACGTGTCCTGGTGTATCCTGGAGGTTTACAAGATAGGTTTTTTCTTTTAATTCATGAACTAAAGAAATTCCTGTCGTTTTGATAGTAATTCCACGTTCTTGTTCATCTTCTCGTGTGTCTGTTGCTCTGGCTTCTCCAGCTACCTTTTCAGCTAACAATCCACTTGCAGCAAGAAGCGAATCAGTCAGTGTACTTTTCCCGTGATCGATATGAGCAATTACTCCCAAGTTTCGTACATTTTTTCGATTAACGAGGAGTTTTTGTGCTTCTTCGATAGTAAATTTAGGCATTTAATACTACTCCGTAACAATATAACTGTGATAAATGGGTACTAACTATTTAAATAGATAATTAACTTTCTTTTCCCGTGTAGTGAAAAATTAGGTGCCAGAAAGCATGTAGATCTTCATTCTGGAAATTTTGAATTTAATATATTTACTTTAACAATGATTTGAACAGAATAGAATTACTCTATGAGGATTCTAATCGTTCCCAAATATTTATTTTAAGTAATTTTAAAGGTAAAATAGGATGGCTATAGATAAAGAAAAGGTCAATGCACTCCTTCTTGAATTTCAGAAGTTATTAAAGTCGTATCGCCCAAATAATTCTGAATTGCAGTTGATAACAAATAAAATTGCACAAATGACTCATAGAAATCTCCTTAAACAACAAAAATCACAACACATGCGTAAAACTCCAAGAAAAACCCAACGCGCGACTTCCTCAAAAAAGAAATGGCACAAAATTAAGGTAGAATAACCCCATAATCCACTATTATCGCATGTTTTTGGATTTAAATTCGAATTTCTTGGTTGAGTGAGTTTTAAATCAAATTTTTTGGTATTTTTTTTTTGCATTTTACGATCTAAATTGGAAAACAATGTTTTTGACATTAAATAGTTACTTTTTATTCTAATCCTATAGTAATATTAAAGAAGAGCAGATTTTTAAAATTCTCCATTTGCTTTTTCCAACACCCTTAATTAACGTTCAGGTGGTTTCTTGTGGCACGATTCATTTCTCAAGAAAAATTAGACAAATTATACGATTCACTGCATACTCACAATCTAGATTTTCTCTTTCTCACCGATTCTGAAGCACATAGAGATGTGAATGTAAAATACTTAACTGGTCATCCAGAAGATGCCTCTCTCTTTGTTGATATCAAGAATCGTCAAACAATACTTATTCCCTGGGACTATCAGCTTGCTAGAATTACTTCAGAAGCCGATAGAATAGTCAATATGGCTGACTATCAAGGTTTAATAGCAGCTACAATTGAAGTTTTTTCAGAATCCTCCTCCTCTACTCCGAAAGTGGGGATCCCAAGAGGAATTCCCTATGATAGCGTGCACCTTATTACAGAAAAGGTTCCAAATACAGAGATCATCTATAATCCATTGATTATTGATAGTCTACTAGCAGATCTACGATCCACAAAATCAGAGCACGAAATAACTCTAATGCAAAAGTCTGTTGATATTAGTAA
Source organism: Candidatus Hodarchaeota archaeon (assembly GCA_016839815.1). Lineage (GTDB taxonomy): Archaea > Asgardarchaeota > Heimdallarchaeia > Hodarchaeales > Hodarchaeaceae > Hodarchaeum. The sequence continues at coordinate 23,932 of JAEOTM010000113.1, read as the reverse complement.
TCAACTCGTTAAAGAAATCGAAGAAATAATTATTACACAATCAAAAATAAAAACTGAAATGGATTTAGCAATCTTCGTAGAAAGTAGAATGCGAGAATTAGGAGCCTTTGCGGTGGGATTCGAATCACTTGTTGCTAGTAGTGCTCGATCTTGGCAAATCCATACTTATCCACGTGCAGATCCAAAACAATCTATGTATCAAAAAGGACTTGCACTCATAGATTTTGGAGTACAAGCTGTAGATTTAACGTCGGATGTTACCCTTCCCTTTATAATGGGGCCAATGAATGATAAAATGAAAACAATAGTAGAAACTGTGAAATCCGCTCATGATAATTCAATTGATGCAATATCAGAATCACAATACTTACACGAAGTTGCTGAAGTAGCTTATAATATTATTGAGAAGCAAGGGTATCAAATGCCTCATTCTTTAGGTCATGGAATCGGTTTAACTGTGCATGATGCCCCTTTACTTAGAAAGGAACCCACTCATGAGTCTATGCTAAAATATTGGACTCCTACACCTATCGAAGAGGGAATGATTGTTACTATCGAGCCTGGTATATATGAGAAGGATGTCGGAGGATTTAGATTAGAGAATGATGTTCTTATTACCCGTAATGGACCCAAAGTCCTTACAAATGCAGAACCAATATTCATTGATCTGAATTGAAGAAATCTTGAGAGAGAACTTTTCCTTGAGGATTTGTGAGTACCATTGAAATCTCCCAATCATTTGCAAGTGTAATCCCACATATCACTACTTTGAATCGATATTTCATTGCTTTTGCAAACATATCCTCTTGGTTCGGAGAAAACGAGTATGTAAAAGGTTTCCAATGGTTTTGAGTTGATCGTGACTTAACCTCAATTATGTATCCTTTTAGATTAATATATTTTTGATTAGGATGTAAATAGCGCGTCAAACCATCTTGTTGAAAGAAAAAAGTTTGTACTAAATCAGGGGTAGATTGTGGAATAGTGGTTTCAGGATCTTCAATAGGGCCAAAGCCTATAAAATCCATCGTTTGTTGATATTGAACTAGGAAATCATAATGAGGCCCTTCAGTTTCATTTTCTGATAATATTTCTAAAACCTTGGTTGGTCTAAGGACAATTATTGGATAACGTTGACAAAGAACATAACGAGAAAATTCTTCTGCAATTAATCCTCTTAGAACAGTATTAGATCCCGTTTTTAAGTTATATACTACCGTTTTTCACCTTTTCCTACTATTAGACGTTCATTAAATCTGAAAATATCTCATAAGAGGGATAAATTTCCTGATGCAAAGGAAATTTCTCTTCCATCATCAAGCTCTAATATTATTTGCCCATATTTAGTGAGATCTTTGGCTATTCCTTCGAATTCAATATTATTAGAAGTGATTGTAATCTTTCTTCCTAAAATGTTATCCCATTTCTTCCATTCTAAGAGAATATCTCCTTCTTCACCTCTCGCCATATTATTAAATCCCCTTTCAAGACTGTTTATAATTTTATGTAATAGAGGCTCTAATTCTATATGGGTTTTTGTGATTTCTAGAGTCGAAGTTATGTCTTTCCTTAAAGGAAGAGAGTACTGTTTGAGATATGTATTTATATTGATTCCAATACCAATGATTAGATATTCGACGTCTTTCCGAGAAACTTTTCCCTCAACAATGATTCCTCCCAGCTTTTTATTATCTGTTGAATGTAATATATCATTAGGCCATTTTAATCGTGTTGAAATGTGGTATGATTTCAGTGCCTTTGCTACACTTAAAGCGCATAAAATTGGGATTAATCCCATTCTACGGGGATTGATTTCAGGTTTGAGTGCTAACGAGCACCATAAACCTCCTGAAGGAGATTCCCAAAAATGTCCACGTTGACCATATCCTGCTGTCTGTGTTTTCGAAATAATACCAAAATTTTGTTCTTTATCTTGTAAAACCATTTGTTTAGCGATATTATTTGTGGAACCCAATTCTAAATAATGATAAATAGTTGAAATAAGAGCTGAATCACAATATGTTTTTTTAAGCAAATCAGACAATTGAAAAACCTTCCTTGTTATTTCTACAAGAGAATTTGGTTCTTCTGTTTAAAATCATGAGTATTATTAGATCTTAGTTGACTGTTTTTTTATATTAGGAATCTAATTTCCTTGGAAATTTCATCTCCTATCTGCTGAAAAACGCTCTTCCTCTGTAGAAAATTGCGGTTAGAATTCCGATAAGGCTCAAACTTGTGGTATATGCAGCTAAATACCGTTGATTTGTATTAAGTTCTCGCATTTCCGGGGGGAAATTTGATTGCAGTATGAAAAAAACAAAAAAGCCCAAAATAAAAAGAAAACTATATATAAGAGAAGAGTTAACAATTGATTTGAGAGTAGGAGATCTAGAATTATCCCAGTCTTCTGTAACTGAACAAGAGATAGCTGATATAAGAATAATCGTTCCAAAGATTACACCAGCCATTGTTAAGAAATATTCCTCAAGATTGAATTCTAATGAATAGAGAGTAAAGAAGGTTGGGGGGATCTGAGAGATTAAGGCAATCCCGAGGGAGGAGAGGATTAACCCTACACCCTCCATGCGTGTCCAAGAGAATCGTGATATAGTACTCATGTAAAAACCCATTATCGTCTTTTAAAAGTAATTTTGCTTTCTCTCTTCGATTGTGTCATTTGTTGGAGGAGAGATTTTAACTGTTCATCTGTAATTTTCTCTGAAATCCTGCGAGTTGAAGCAAGTTGAATTAATTGATTTTCTAATGAGGTGGCATATTCAGGTTTTGCTAGTTTAATCCGACCAAGGCGCTCACGTGCTTCATCTGTCAGAATACTCTTTAAAACCATTTGACGTTGATGCTCAATCTGTCGAAGTTGTTCTTCTTGCTGCTTTTGCAATTGTTGTTGCTCGATTTGGTCATTTTGGAGCTGAGCAGCACGTTTTTTACGAAGTTCTTCTAATTCACGATCATCATCAACCATTGATTATACCCCTTTTTGAGTAATTGTTGGGAATTAGTATTATTAAATTTTACGTGTGAAGAGGGTACAAAATACTTCCATCGTTTCTCTTCTTGGAAATTGTCTATTTTACTGTTCAGACACAATTCTAGTAGTTTGCTAGTTCTGGAATTTCGTCTTTTGCTTTCATTGCTAATTTGTCTACAAAACTACGTCCAGCGGGTGTAACAATTCTTCCACTGGTATTAGCGATGGTTACATATCCAGCTTTCTCAAGTTGGTGAATTGCTAACCTGATAATCGCCCCTGATCCGGCTTTTGAATGCTCTGGTTTGCTTCCCCTATTTTTACGACCCCCATATGATTTCTTTAGATGGATAACTCCTATTGGACCCTTGATATAAATTTTTCTTAATATAGAGGCTACGCGTGTATACCACCAGTCTTTCCTGTTTTCGGGAGCATTTTCTCTTGAAACGCCAGTTTTAACATACTCAGCCCAGGTCGGTGGTTGAAATACTTTTTCATTTGCTCTTAGTTCCTCAGCAATGACTTCTATTAGAAACTCACTGGGGACCATCTATGCGGAAACCATGATTTATTCTCCAGGTTACATAGTTCGGATAAGATATGCTTAATAGTAAAGATTTACCTTTATTTCTTGTAAGCTGTTCGATTTTCAATCGAATTCTTCTCTTAAACCAATTAGGAAGAAATTCCTTGAGGTTTTTAGTTGTAGCGTTCTTCGGGAAAGACACAAAAGATAATCACAAATTCCCTCTTTTTTGAAAATTCTACCCAGATTGCTAGTTTTAGTAATTCTAGTAGTGCCTATTGTATTGAGGAAAAGACGTTGTCAATTAGCATTAAACATATATTATTTTGTTCATTTCTATGCGTTTTAGTAACAGTTAACTACGTTGTAGGAGTGAATGGTACAATTTTCGAGGCTGAAGATCCTCCAATAGTACTCTTTGATGAATCTCATGGCCAATTTTTTAATCGGACATTATACAGTCAGGCAATCGCGGATCTCGAAGATTTAGGTATGACAGTTGTATTCAATAAAGCAGAATTTAATGCAACAACTTTCGAGGGAGTGGATATTCTAATTATAACTGATCCTCAGGAGTCAATATCATTTAAGGAACGCATTCACGTTCGTGATTATCTTCTCGAAGAGAAATCAATGCTCCTCTTAGCGAATCCTTTAGCTGAGACAAACGACACACTTGATGGACATGGTGATTACCTAAACTATATCTTGAATGAACAGGAATTTGGTATACTAGCTCGATATTGGACAGAGGATATTTCACCTCAACTCCGAAAACCCAGTGATGTTGTTAAAAATGATTTCGTAAACGCTGGAAAGCCTGAATATTTAATCCTTGAAATAAACAATACTGAACATGAAATCTTTACGGATTATGAGAATGTCAGCACAATTATCACAACAACTTGCTCAATTCGGAATGCAAGAGATGAATTAGTTGTCGGTTCAACTGAAGCATATGCAGATCCTCCTTATGGAGATCCCCACACGTTTTCGACCAACATAGCAGTTTTTGCAATTGGTGGTAGAGCTGAAAATTTCAATGGACGGGTAGCAATGGGTGGATCTTCCACGATGTTCAGCGATCTTATGGATCCTCACTTAGGTACTACGTGGTATGAAGCTGCAGATAATTCAAAGCTGTGGAGAAATGTCCTTAAATGGCTAAGTGCTGAGATTCAGGAAGATAATATTCCAACACCTGATGATGGTCCATACATTCCATTTTTACTCAGTATAACAGTACTTGCTATCATTTTCTTAATTGGAGGAATCACACTATTTATGATTGGTTCAGGACAACAAGTTACAGTCCTGAAAGTGAAACAAGCAGTGGAAGACAAAGATTTTAAAGAGGAATCGAAGGATAAGCCTATTCCAGGTTCCCCAAAACAATCTAAGCGTGATAGACGTCTACAACAAATTCAAAAGCATACTAAAAGTAGCAAAAGGAAGTAAATAATATGGGACGTAAAAGAAAACGAATAGTAAGGACAAAACCAATCCCAACATTACCTACAGTATTTGACTGTCCAATCTGTGGTACAACGAATTCGATTAATATTGATATTAACCGAAAAATTCGTACTGCAGTTATTTTTTGCGGAAAGTGTAAAATTCAAACAACTAAACCAGTTCGTCCCATTGAAGAAAGAGTTGATGTCTTTGGTGATTGGTTAGATGCTTTGGTTGAGGAATCTGAACAAGATCAGGAGCCTCCTATATCAACAGAAGGATCAAATATAACTGAATAGCTCTAAGGGGAAGAAAAATCTTTGATTCGAAAAGTTGGAAGTGAACTTGTTGGATCAAGAAACTAAGAGAAAAACTATTCACATTGGATTTGGATTCTTAACCCCTCTCATTGCTGTTTTACCTCGTTTAATATTAATTTTAATTACGTTAATTGCCCTATTTTTTATTATAGTTATTGCTCGTCCTACTAGGTGGAAAAAGGGTTTTGAAGCAATGGCATCGCGCGAAAGAGATGTAAAAACTGGCTATTTATATGGCCCCCTTTTGTATATCCTGATGGTGATGATTTCAGTGACATTTCTCGATCTACGAATTGCAGCATCAGTATTTTGTATAATGGCATTTGGAGATGGATTTGCAAATGTCATTGGCTCAAGATTTGGAAGGCATAGATATGAGCGTTTTCAGAATAAGAGTTTAGAAGGCTTTACAGCATTTTTGATTGCAGCTTTCATTAGTAGTTCCTTCCTTTTCGTTTTGGTTGGTGTAAATCCTGAATTTTCGCCGTTTCTTGAAATTTTTTCAATTAAGGATCCACAAAAATTGAATGGATACTACTTTTTACTCATAAATCTCCTAATTTGCCTAATATCAGCCATTATTGAGTTAACTACTGGCGATAAATTAAATGATAATTTAACAGTTCCCATTATATCTGGTATCCTATTTACAGTATTGTTAAAGTTCTGATGATGAAAGCTAGATACAATATTCCAGTGACTGGAAGACCTAATGCAGGTAAAACGACGGTAATTAATTATCTAACTCCTTCTAGACGCCCAGTTGGAAAAAAAGCTGGAACAACACTACGAATCGCCCCTGTGCAGTTAATTCATGATATTTTCTTAGTAGATTTACCTGGATTTGGGAGAATCACGAAAAGGTCGAAATCTCTTGAAGAGAAAATTAAAGATCAAATTGTTCAATTTCTTGAAGATCCAAATAGCTCAATCATCTTTGGTATCCATATTATTGACTCTTCAACTTTTCATGTTGTGACTGAAAGGTTAGAAAGGAAAGGAATCATACCCATTGATATTGAAATGATACAATTCTTAGGAGAAACGACTACTAAACCTCCAATAGTGCTAATGAACAAGATAGATAAAGTGCGTGCCCCCTTATTTAACCGTAACGTAGATATTCTCTCAACGTATAACATTCCAAAAATTGAAATCATGCCTACTTCATTTAAAACCAAGGATGGATGTCGTGAATTCCGTAATACGATTAGAAGTATAATTGTAAAAGAATTTGGGGTTAAATATCAGAATTGGTAACTAATGTTCTTTGGTTAAAACCATTGAGGTCATATTTTGGTAGTTTTAAGCCAGTACTAGAAAATTAACTAATTATTATGAATATTTAAACAACATCTAGAATATATTATGATGATAATAATTGAAAAAATCACTTTTTCACATAACAAATTAATCACACTATTCCCCCTCGGTATTAGTTTAAGGATTACACAAACTAGTAATATAACGTCTAAGAGTAATCATTCAGAAAATAAATGGATTGAAATACTGTGACCAACATCGAAGATTTGATTCAGAAGATTTCTAAACACACAGGGCTCTCACGGGCCGAGATTAAACAAAAAATTGATAAAAAGAAGGAAGAACTTGAATTTCTAATCAATGATAACGCTGCAGCTCATATCATCGCAAAAGATTATAATGTTCCAATAGGTAGACCAGATTCTAAAAAACGACCTGAATTGACAATTAAGAGTTTAAAACAGATGGAACCTGGATTATCAGGAGTAAATATAACAGGTATAATTTTACGAGTTTATAATCCAATAGAATTTACTCGTGAAGGTGGAAAGAGCTTGTTAGCTCCAATCCTCTTACACGATGGGTCTGACAGTATTAGGACAATTCTCTGGGGCAGTAAAGCTCGACAGGTCTCAGAGAATCAGATTCAACGTGGATCAATTGTAAATTTTAAACAGGGTTATACTAAATTGGGACGGACTGGAGATTTAGAACTTCATCTAGGTGACAGAGGATTTGTCAATATTCTAGTGGATGCCAATAAAGAACAGTACCCAGATCCAAATAATGAGTTGATGGATCTTGACGTATTAGACGAAGAAACTCAGGATATTGATACTGAAGGAACTGTAACAAAACTTGGACGGCTTGTTACATTCAATAGAGCGGATGGGACAGAAGGACGTGTAGCTAATATTTTCATAAAAGGAAAAAGGGTAAGTAGAAGAATTGTTTTTTGGGATCAAAGAGCAGAGGAAGCGTTTAACTTTACTCGTGGTGACCAACTTTTGATACAGGGTGTGAATGTTAAGCTTGATCGTGATGGTAATCCAGAACTCCATTCTACCCGTTCAACCTATATAACCAAGATTGGTCACACTACCTTACCACCCTTAGAGGAGTCATCAGTGGTAGAAGGAACTCAACAAACCACTCCCATCAAAACAATCGATACAATTAACTCACAAGATGAATTTGTTTCCATTTCTGTGAAAAAAGGACCTACTGGTAAAATTCGTGAATTCGCTCGGAAAGATGGGTCAACAGGAAGCGTATGTCGTGGAATTGTATTTGATAACACTGGAGTTGTATCTCTAGTCCTCTGGAATGAGACAAGTTCCGATTTTGAAGCCTTTAAAGATCAACCTATTCAAATTAAAAATCTGCGTGTTTCACTTTCAAAATTTAATACTATTGAACTTCATACTACCACAAATACAACATTTTCTGAGGCTTTGGAAGAAGAAATCGGATCAGATCCTCCCATGACTGAGATTGTAGAACTTAAACCTGAAAAAGGGATTGCTTGTGTACACGGTATTGTACAATATCTTTCTGAAGTTAGAGAATTTAACCGATCAGATGGTAGTCCAGGTAAGGTTCAATCTCTTGAACTAGAAGACAATTCAGATTCCACACGGATTGTTGCTTGGAATGAAAACGTCACGAAACTTGACGGTTTAGATTCCGAAAATATTCAGTATCTCAAAGTTTTATACGGTGGAATTCGAGTAAACCAGGACGGACGTAAAGAAATACATCTTAATTTCCAGAGTGAGATTCAGACAGAAAGCAGTATTCCCCCTAAACTACAGAAAATCCAAAAGAAACAACGAACTCCTGAATCGGATCAACCTTCTATTGATTATATCAAAACTCATCTTGCAGAATTATCAAATGAGGCGGATGGAGATACCATTGAAGTTGTTGGAAAAGTTATCAGACTGTTCCAACAAACTCCATATTATTGGGGCTGTTCGATTTGTAAGAAAAAAGTTGATCAAAATGAAGATGGTCAAGAATGGAACTGTCGTGAACATGGAAATGTAGATCCAAGCATTAGAGTAAGGTTGAGTGGATTATTAGATGATGGTACAGGGACTATCAAAGTAACTTTTTTTGGAATTTCAGGTGAAATATTAACCGGATTTAAAAGTACAAATATTAAGCGAATGCTGGAAGAAGGAAAGACTGATGATCAGATATTTGAAGAGATGCAGCAAGAATCCGAAGGAAAGACAGTTCAAGTTAAAGGTCGGGTTCAATTACGAACACAAGAAGTTCAAGAAGAAACTGTTCAACGACAGGAGCTGTATGTAAATCGTATACGATTTCCATCTCCCAAAAATCTTAGTGAAGAACTACTGGCTGAATTACAGGAATAGACTGTTAGATGAGTCTTAAGAGGTGAATCCAGTCATCTGTTCACTGATAGTCCATAAACGTTCTTGTTCCTTACGATTGTAAGAAATTGGAGAGGATTGAGCGATTTTCTTTTTTACAAAATATTCTCCACTAATCTCTCGTACTTCAGGAGAACTTGCCAAATAAATTGTTGTTTCTGCTCCTTTTTCAGGAGAGATTGCCATGATTGGGTGAATGAGCCGTAATCCAATGTTCTGAAGTAATGAAAGACCTTTTCTCCCAAATTTAGTTCGTGTGAAACCTGGATGAACAACATTAACCGTAACGTTCTTTTTTCCTGAATTCTTCAATTGTTGATTTAGATGATAAGTGAACTGAATATTGGCTAGTTTTGAGATTGAATACATCTTCAGGTTTCCATATTTATCTCTGGAATGGAGATCATCAAAGTTTATGGCTTCCTTATGATGCATACCAGAACTGACTGTAATAATTCTTGAAGGTGATCCTGCAATCAATAAATCAAGAAGAAGGTTAGTTAAAAGAAAGGGGCCGAGATGATTGACAGCAAATGTTTTTTCAATACCATCTTCTGTAAGTGTCCATTTTTTTGTAATCGTACCTGCATTATTAATTAATACGTGTAATTCCTTATACTTATTACTAAAATTACTGGCAAATTTCCTAATTGATGACTGAGAAGCTAAATCTACAATATAAAGATCAATATCAGGATTGCCAGATTGTTCCATAATCTCTTTTTGTGCCTTTGTACCCTTTTCAAGATCCCGACAGACCATAATAACATGAGCTTCTAATTTTGCTAATTCAAAAGCAGTTATTTTTCCTATACCGCGATTTGCACCTGTAATCAGGCAAATTTTTCCTTTCATTGAAGCTTTCATTGTGTCAAACCATGCTAAGATCCGTTAGGGTCTCCAATTTGATAAAAAAATACTCAAGAAAGATAAGAAAAGTAGGGACGACGGGATTCGAACCCGCGACCTCTTGGTCCCAAACCAAGAATCATCTAGTCATTGATTCTGTATTATTCCAGAAAACAATTAAAACCATGCTAGACTACGTCCCTGATGGATTCAAGAATACAATTTCAACCCTGTAAATGAATTATACATGAGTCTTTTTCCGAATGGAGATTTTTGGTTTCAGGATAAATCTTTTTTCAGAAGAATTATTCATTTGCCCCCATAAGAATTGCTGAAAGGTCATTAAATCCTGCATTTGTTTTTAGAGAAGTTCCTGAATAATGAGTCTTATAACATTTATAGCCTGCATCACTAAGTTTTTCTATTATGGACTCCATAGGGGGAATAGGTCTGCTAACAATTTTTGCTACAGATTGTAAATCATAAGACCAAGGAATATTTGGTTTATTTTCTTCGTTTATTAGATTAATTATTCTTGAAATTCTTTTAGATCCATTGATAACATTGATATGAGGATCTGCTATAAGTGAAGTCAGATATGAATCGTCGTGGAGTTTTCCTAGGTATAAGGGGCCTATTCTCCAGAGTTGATTATTTCCACACGAGGAACATCCCCTATCTTTTGATTTCACCGAACTCTGAGATATAGTGTTACACGTCTGACATCTTTGAAGAAAACCTGTTTGATCGAGAACCTTATCCACTCCACGAACTCTTATCAGAAATGTCCGGATGAAATGTCTATAATAGAATGTAAAAACTGGGATTAATGATTGGTTCTGAATTAATCCTATTCGTTGAATTCCTGTAATTAAAATTCTAGCTGCAAGTTCGTGAATATTTCCGATCCGTTTCTCAAAAACTCCGATTCCGTATTTTGCATACATAGCTCGTGGGTACAATCCAGATAAGCTTGCTAAATCAGTGGCGGTAAATGCTAGTAGACCCTTTAATGCGACGAATTTGAGAGATCTATGAACATAGGGAATAGGAGTACCATAAGGATCAATATCCACAAAATCCATAATTGGATGCTCTAGATATAGTGAATTCAAGAAATCTGTGAACTCTTTGTTTTGAATCTTAATCTTTTCTTGTATTTGCACTGGTAATGAAGAAATATTACGCTTAGTGATCTTGACAGCTTTAGAATTTACGTCATTATAATAAATCCTACTGGAAGGAACTTCAGTAGCGTAACGACATGTTCTTACACCGACTCCTCCGAATGGTTCACAAATCTTTAGATCCACATTACGATTTATATTAGAAAAAGCTCTTATAACCAGCACAGAAAGATCGCGGTTAACTTTCTGGTAGGGATTAAAGAACACTTCATCTACTTTCCTAGGAACTGATGAATTGATGACAGGGGAAGGAATAAAATACTCCCTCCCTCCTTCAATTGTTGTGGTGAAATCCATTGGCATCACATTAGATATCATTCATCAGCGAGGAGCGAATTTATATCATATAATTCCAATTTTAGATTGCTCCTCTTCTGTGCAATAATATAGACTTCTGCACTCGCTTTCCTAGAGGTAGGAGGTTTGTAGATCTTTACTTCCTCATAAAAATGTTTAATTTTTCCAATGAATTGTGAAGATAGTTCTCCTTGAAACACCTTGGTGACAAATTTATTGGCTAAAAAATAGTTAGAGATTCCAAGAGCAACTTCAGATAACCATATTTGGATTGCATGATCAGTTGGCCAGTTCCCTGAAACATTCGGTGAACAATCCGCGAGAACTACAATTTTCTGACTGGGGGAGTGATATTTTTCCACGGTTTCTTGTATTTGGAATACGGTGGATTGATGAGATATATCCCCTTTTATTATAGTTTTGACTCCATATATAGTTTTGATTCTAGCAAGATCTACAAGGATTATAGAAGCTTTTCCATTTGTGCTGTCTCGAGCCACTTGTGAAAATCCACCAGGAGCTCCACAAAGATCAATAACAATTTGCTTAGAATCAAAAATTTTGTATTTCTTATCTATCTGTTGAAGTTTATAGTACGCACGACTTCGATGACCTTCCTGTTTTGCACGTTTCGTATAAACATCCCGTTTTTTTCTCATTCATTCCTCCCCCGGCAAAATCTGATCATTGATTAACCCTTGAATATTTCTTAGATGAAGAATAGACTCGGTTAGAGCTTCATCCCCTAAATCACTTTGTAACAACACACAATTCGTTCTAATACCGCTATCTACGTCTTTTTGGACGAAATTCAGATTGACTTGCTGTTTTTTTAACAGATTTATATTTTATTTTAGTACCCTTCTTTTTCTTTGCTTCCTTAACCTCTTTTCTCTTTTTCTCAAGAGCAGGTTTAATAGTTTTATCGATTTCATAACCTAATTGTCGAATTGTCTTTAATTTTGATTCTTTTTTTTCTATGAGAATCAAACCTTTTGGGTTCCACCATTGGCGCGGATAACTTCCAGATTCACGAATTTCATAATCAAGGCCTAATTTTTCTGCTGCTAATCTAATTTCTAATAGAGATGGATTCTCTAGTGAAGCGTTAATGGGTAATCTTCGACCTTCGCTACGTTTAAGAGATTTATCAAAATATTCTGGGTAAATAAAGTAATGTGTATGGTCCCTACGCAAAGATTTACATTCTCCGTGTTGTTTTTACTTGAATCGAGTCTCTACATATTCGGTCATAAATTTTAGCTTTCTATCAACGGTAAGTAATTCAATGTGTAAGCATTTTTTGTTTCATGACCTGTAAGCTTCTCGATTTAGTATTTATTAACGAAATTGAGAAAGACAGAAGTTTATCAATCTAATCTTAATTTAAATTAAGGTTCAAACTTGATCATCAGTCATTTCCTCTGATTAAGTCAATAAGAGATTTCTAAGGGAAAAAATAGCACTGGAGTGACTATATTGGCAGAAGAAAACAACTCTGAAGAAGTGATGAGGAGTCCAATTACGGTAATTTTAGGGCATGTTGATTCTGGGAAGACGAGTCTGCTTGATAAAGTAAGGGGAACAGCTGTACAGGCGCGAGAAACTGGAGGGATAACCCAGCATATTGGCGCAAGTTTTTTTCCAATTGATACTGTTACTGCATTATGTGGTAAACTATTGGAAGATGGCAAAAAGAGTCTTAATATTCCTGGAATTCTTATTATTGATACACCAGGTCACGCTGCCTTTATGAATTTGAGATCGAGAGGAGCAAGTACGGCTAATTTTTCAATCCTTGTAATAGACGTTCGTAGGGGAATCCAACCTCAGACAGTGGAATCTTTACGGATTCTAGTTCGGAATAAAGTCCCTTTTCTGATTGCTGCTAATAAAATTGATAGATTACCTGGTTGGCGGAGTTATCCAAAATTATCTTTGGCTCAATCACTGAAAAAACAATCGAAAAGCACCCAGGATGCTCTTCAATCAGTCATCTACGAAATTATGAGTGAGTTAAGCCATTTTAAGTTAGAACCTGAAAGGTATGACAAGATTAAGAACTTTGCAAAGAAAATAGCGATCATTCCAACATCCGCAGTTACAGGAGAAGGTATACCTGAATTATTTCTTGTTTTAGCTACCTTAACCGAACAATATCTAAAAACCCAGCTAGCTCTTCATCTCGATAGTGGAAAAGGAGTAGTATTAGAAGTCAAAAAAGAAGTAGGCCTCGGTACCACTCTTGATGTAATCCTATTTGATGGGATAATTCGTAATAGTTCGCAAGTAGTACTTGCTGGTAAAAATGGTGTGATATCCACAAAAGTTCGAGCACTTCTACTTCCAAAAGATCTAGATGAAATACGAGACCCACGGAACAAATTTGAAAATGTTGATGAAGCTATAGCTGCAATAGGAGTTAAAATCGTAGCTCCTGAACTTGAGGATGCAATCGCAGGTTCTTCATTATATGTAGTCACAGAAAAGACTGAAGTTGAAGCAATTCAAAGAATTGAGGACGAATTAGCTAGTATCTTAGTGGAAACAGATGATGCTGGAGTCATTGTCAAAGCTGATGCATTAGGTTCATTAGAAGCGCTTGTAAACTTTTTAAGGGACTCGAGTATACAAATACGTTTTGCAGCTGTTGGGGATGTTACAAAAAAGGATATTTATCAAGCTTCTCTAGCTAAAGAGAAAGATAGGACCTTTGGTATTATTCTTGCATTTAGAACAACTGTCTTGGAAGATGCTCTGGAGGAAGGTAATCGACTGGGGATACCTATTCTTCAAAGTGATATTATCTATCAATTAAGCGAGGAATACCAAGAATATCAATACAAAGTTCAACAAGAGCTTGAAGAAGAAGCTCTTAAAGATATCATAAGACCCAGTAAAATCAAGGTACTTCCTTTTATTTTCAGACAATGTAAACCCTGTATTGTGGGTGTAGAAGTTCTTTCTGGAATTTTAACTCCCAAAGTTGATCTAGTCAATCGTGATAATAAAGTAATAGGTCATCTATTACAAATTCAAGATCGTGGGGATAATTTACCTAAAGCAGAAGTAGGGAATCAAGTGGCTGTAGCAATTAAAGGACCTACAGCTGGTAGGCAAGTTAAAGAAGATGATGAGCTCTGGGTCAATGTTCCAGAAAATCATGCTCGTAAGATATTAGCTGATAAAATTCTTTCTGGTTCAGAAATGGATGCTTTGAACGATTTAATAGAAATAAAAAGACGAACTGTCAATAAGTATTGGGCTTTCTAATGAGCATTCACATCATCAGCAAATCATGCCCGAAAGTGTGATTTAACATTTATACTTCTCAAGCAAACTAACCCAGTAGGAAAAGCTCCTCGGTAAAGACTTAAAATCTTTCATAACAAGAAATAAGAATCTGAATCTTAAGAACACCTAATGACACCATTGACCTGTTAACGATATTACTACTCGTGCCCATTAATTCACACATTTGTAGTAATTTAAAAAGGTTAGAGATGAGAACATGGTTCGATTTCAATTAAATTTAGCGGATGAGAAACAGAGCTACAAGAAAGAAATAGATGAGGACGCTATGACTCGTCCATTAATCGGAATGTCGGTTGGTGACGAGCTTGAGGGTTCAACTATTGGTTTTGAAGGATATAAATTTAAAATCACTGGTGGTTCTGATCATTCAGGTTTTCCAATGGCTCCTGGTGTAGATGGGGCTATGCCAAAGCGGATACTTATTGGCCATCGTGGAGTTGGATATAAACCAAAAAGGAAAGGACGGAGAAGAAGAAAACGTGTTCGGGGTTCTCTGATTAGTGAAGATATATTTCAAATTAATTTGAAAATCACTGAAAGAGGCAGTAGCCCAATAGAGGAATTACTTTAAACTATATTTCGAGGATTCTTATGTCGCCGCGAAAGAAAAAAACATCAACTAAGAAAAAATCTACGTCTTCAGAAACAGAAGAGGTAAAATCAACAAAGTCAACAAAATCATCAAAATCCACTACAAAAAAAAACAACAAAAAAGACCGCGGCAAAAAGTAAGAAAACTACTACAAAGAAAACTACTACTGCAGCAAAATCTACTAAGAAGAAAACGACCAAAACCTCAAAAAAATCTTCTGTAAAAGCAAAAAAAGTTACTGGGATTCCCAATCAGGCTGAAATTAGCTTGGGTATGATTGGACATGTTGATCATGGAAAATCTACCTTAACTCAAGCGCTTACAGGGAAATTTCCTGATACTCATAGCGAAGAAATACGTAGAGGTATTTCTATCCGACTTGGATATGCGGAAACAGAATTTCGTGAATGCCCAAAGTGTGAAGCACCAAAAAAATACACAACTAAAAAAGAATGTCCCAATTGTGAGAAAGAAACCGTACTATTAAGACGTGTAGCTTTTGTTGATGCCCCTGGCCACGAAGTTTTAATGGCTACAATGCTTTCTGGTGCAAGTATTATGGATGGAGCTATACTAGTAGTAGCTACAAATGAACGAGTACCGATGCCTCAGACCCGTGAACATTTAGCCGCCATGGATATCATCGGAATGGAAAAAGTTATCGTTTGTCAAAATAAAATCGAACTAGTATCTGAAAAAGATGCTGTTGCTAATTTCAAAGATCTTAAGAAGTTCATTTCGACAACATCAGCAAAAAAATCGCCAGTTATCCCGATTAGCGCAGTTCATCATTCTAATATTGATTTATTAATACAAAGCATTGAGGAAAATTTACCTACTCCTCCTCGTGATGCTGATCTTCCACCTCAAATGCTGGTGGCAAGATCATTCGATGTAAATAAACCTGGCCAATCCCCAGAGAAATTAAAAGGTGGAGTTGTGGGTGGTAGTATTATACAAGGAAAATTCTCTGTAGGAGACGATATCCAGATTCGACCTGGAGTGAGGAGAGGAAATAGATACAAATTTCTTAATACAAAGGTCGTGAGCTTACGTTCTGGGTTCGGAGAACTGGAGACAGCTCATCCAGGGGGTTTAATCGGAATCGGAACTAATCTTGATCCTGCACTCACAAAAAGTGATATGTTAGTAGGCCATGTTGTTGGATATTCTGAGTCTTTACCTCCAAGCTGGGATACCTTAGAATTTGAATCACATTTAATGGAACGAGTAGTAGGAAGCGAATCTCAAAGTACTGTTCAAAATATAGAAATGAATGAAAATCTGATGTTAAGCGTCGGAACAGCTAAAACGGTAGGGAAAGTAGTAATGTCAGCCAAAGGTAACGTTGGAGTGAGTTTGCGGTTACCTGTGTGTGCTGAAACAGGAATAAGAATCGCAATTAGTAGACAGATTGACAGAAGGTGGCGTTTAATCGGCTGGGGGACAATAACTGGTGGAAAAGAACAGCAGGCGGGCTAATAATCTCGTCATTCATTGATTCTGATAGAGTAATTTTCCTAGACACAAATTTTTTAATGGCCATCAGTCAAATGAAAGGCTTTAATTTAACTTATGAGCTTGATCGTGTTTTTCCAGGAAATAGAAAATTGATCATCCTGACACCAATTCTCAATGAGCTAAATAAGCTTCATGAGTGTGGAAAAATAAAAGTTGAAAGGCAAGCTCAGATTGCACTTCAGTATGTAGAAAAACAGTGTGAGATATGGGATACAAATTATGAACACAAAAATATTGATTTCGTGCTTCTAGAGTATGGGGAAAGATTTAAAGGCATAATTGCTACAAATGACCGAAAATTAAAACGATTAGCAAGGAAAAAAGGACTTCTAACTCTTTTTATTCGGAATCAAAGCTATTTAATGCTCGAATAAGGGAGTATTAAGATTATCCTTTGGTTTATACAGGGAGTTTGAAACAAATTTAAGAGGAGTTTTTAGGAGTGGGGATTGAAGCCACCTGCAGGTTGAATGGTGAAAAGGATTTACCATAAGTTGTTATCCGTACTGAAGATTAACAATAATGAAATGATCCTCAATCAAAGCAACAAGGGAAACTTTCATTGGCTTAAAACCGAAAATTTGCCGCTGTGGCTTAGTTGGTAGAGCGACAGACTTGTAATCTGTTGGCCGTGGGTTCAAGTCCCACCAGCGGCTGTTATCCCTAGAAATCGGAAATAAAATTTACTTTCGGAATAATAAAGTGATCAATAATGAAAACTGAATTAATAACAGCATGGAGATACCTTGATAAAGGTCACTGTGCTTTCAAAACCTCAGCAACTTCCCCTGATAAAACTCGATGCAATCATTTATTCACTGTGACTGGACTGCATAAATTATCTGATTGTCCACTCATTCAACCTCAGTTCTTTTCATTCCAACAACAAGAGGGTACCGTATATATAATTGAGAAAAATCCAGAAGCAGTTCCAGCGGCCATGTGGGGATTCACAGAGCTACCAGAGAAACGTGAAGAAGCAAAGAAAGTAGTTGCTAAAAAGATTAAAGGATTGAACGATGCGATAGTTTCTGCAATTTGGAAAAAATTCGACCAACAATACTCCATGGCTGAATTAATAAGAGCTTCAGAGGATCTTAAAGAAGATGATGATGAACTTGAGGATTAGGTAGAATCCTCCTTTTCATAATATAATGAGCGTAATGATGAAACCTGACAAGTATGAGCTTTGCTATGATAGATTATAGTTACTCTGAATCGCTCATTGAATTTTCTTCGCTATTTAGCCTCTTAAAACTCCTGTTAATTATTCCCTTGGGTTTACATTGGAACACAAGCAATCCCACTCCAACCTAATCGGTAAATCTGTCTTACTCCTACGACTGGGAGGAGAATTAGGAATTAAAAGTCGACGAACTAGACGTCGTATGATTAGTTTACTCCGTTCAAATATTAATTCTCTTCTCCACAAGCAAGATATTGCACATTCAATTCTTGACTTCCGTGGACGTCTTTTAATCAAATTCAGTTCTTCATTGATTTCCCACGATATTGTTTCCCAGATTGCTCAACAAATTAGTGGGATTTCCTCGTTAAGTATTGTCCTTGTTTGTAGAGGCGATGAAGAAGCCATTCTAAAGAATGGAGTAAATGAGGCTACAAGATTGTTTTCACCAAACAGTAGCTTTGCAGTAAGGGTTCGTCGTGAAGGGGTTCATCCGTATTCTTCAATGGAAATTGCTGCAAAATTGGGAAGTAAAATCTTAGATTCAGACATACATGGACTCAAGGTTGATCTCACAAGTCCTCAGCTGGAAATTTTCGTTGATATACGTGGAGATTTAGCGTTTATCTATTCAGATATTATTTCTGGGATTGATGGTATACCTTCTACCTCACAGGGGACTGCAATTGCCTTATTCCGTCCTAATACGAACTCAGTCCTATCAGCTTGGCTTATGAAAAAAAGGGGAGTAAAAATTATTCCTATATTCTTTAAAACCGGTAAAAAAGCTGAAGAGGAACACATCGGACTTGTGGAATTCATTTTTTCTTCTGTACATTCATTTATTAATTTAGAACCATTTTTTAGAATGTTTAAAAATGAAAAATCCCTGTGTTTCTACTGTCAGCTCATCTGTGAATTAATCAGTAAGAATTACATATTAAACGGAAGCGTTCAAGCGCTTATTAGTCCTACATGTTTTAATTTAAATAATGAATTAATGAGTCTTGATGCATTAAATGCATTAGAAACAGAGGTTAGTCTAAGTACCCTACGACCAATTCAACTAGGTTATCATGGAATTAAACCGTCATTCCATGCTATAGATGATCTTCCTTGTTGTGATCATAAACAAAGAGTTGAGATCCTTCTCCCTGCTAAACTAAATAAAAAGAAAATTGAGGAGTTTTTAAAAGAATTTCAGGCTTAATGCTCTGATTTTAGTTTTATTTCTCCATTGGGGGTAAGCTCTGAAAATATAAAGCCTTCAAACTTATAAATTGTGGTTTCCAGATTATACCAAGCTTTCGAGGATAATCCTGCTTTCTGACAGACATGATCTAAATACATTTCTTTATTCCACCCCTGTTCAACAGGTACCTGGGGTAATAACAATCCACGTTGTATTGAACCATGTTCTGCAAGTAGTCCATGACGACCAATCTGAATAATATCAAAGTATTCCTTTGGATCCTTTACAATGATTTTTTCAGGTACGGTTAGAATTGTTACTTCGACAGTAATCTTATCTAATTCAGAAAGATTGACATTAGGAAATCGGTAATCGTGAATAGTTGCATCTATTGCAGAATCAATTGTTGATTGAATGAGAGTACTGCCTGGACTCTGTATTCTACCTATACATCCTCTTAATATAGGTTTATCTCCTTGATCAACACGATGAAGTGTTACAAACACTCCCGATTGATCCATAAGATTATTAGGTGCATCTCTTGGCGGTTTGATCTTAATTTTGCTTTTTAAATAAGTTTCAATGGTTCTTCTAGCCAATTTTACCAAATATTCCCCAGAATATTGCATATTATCTATCAACTCTCACTCTTGACTTTCTTAATTGGACAAAACGCAAAACAATAAAAATTTGATCATTATTATCTAGCTGATTCCATAAAATACTAACCAGTTTTAAGAAATTCATCATAAAGTGTATCCATCCGATCTCAAAAAAAATAAATCCTTGTTTCAAATCTTCTTTTATCAGCCTCTTGTATTTAAAAACGTATAAATAAATGAATTTTTCAGTTATTTCTAGGTTCAACAGAGTTTAATAACATCTTAATAAGAAGGAAGCAAGCATGTCAAGAGAACGACGTAATATCAGTCAAAGAAAAATACGAAGGATAAGTCAAAAGCCAGAGGATGAAGTTTCTAGCCCTGAGGTTAAAAAATCAAATTTCAGGTTTAATGAACTCTCTCCCAATACTCGAATGTATTATACCAAAGTAGTTTTCGGTGCAGTTAGTGGTCTCTTTACTGGAAGTATGTTTGTCATTTTTCCAGAGATTTCTACAGGTTCTTGGTTTCTTTTTTGGCTTTCTAGTCTGAGTATATGTATTATGTTCATTAGACTGGGTCTAAGGATAACTCCAATCGAGGTAGATCAGAAACGATTAATTTTTTCAGGTACATTTACATTTACACTATTATTTATCGTAATAACTTCATTAATTTGGATGTTACCCGGTCCGAATTTTGATTTGTATCCTTAATTTCTATATTGACCAGTCATCTCCAGCGGAAAACGTCCTACTAAGTTGAGCACTAAGAAGATCTAATCCTTCACCAGACAGTGAACTAACAGGTATCAATGGAATATCCCCCATATCTTCAAAGATTTGACCAGTTTTAAAAGCAAATTCACGGTTCATCCCGTACAATTGATCAATCGCGTCGTAGGGATTCTCTCGCCAATCCAAAATTTCATCTATTTGGTGAGGCTTTAATAAGTCAGTTTTTGACATCACATGAATAATTGGTAAGTTCAATCTGATTTGAACAGAAGTAGCAAGAAGGTTAACTGAAAGATAGCCTGTTATATTTGATACAAGAGAAGAATCGAAGAGGAAAGTAAGTAAGGAGGAATCTGTAGGGAAGCTTCTTGTAATACGTATACTTGCATTACGATAAGCAAAAAGTTCTACTTGTCCAGGAGTGTCAACTAGTACAATTTCAGAACTTTCTCCTAGTTCATCTATGTCTTCTCGAATATCCGTAATATAATCGGCTACTAGATCCGTCGCGGCGATTAATGCTCCGTTTGGTCCAAGTTTATATTCATCTACAAGCTGATCAAAATCAATATAATCTCTTATATCGATATCAGCTTGATACGGGATATGTCGAACTGCTGGATCCAGGTTAACGATGGTTAGACTTGCCCCTTTTTGTTTTAAATACTGCTGAAGGGATGAAATTAACATAGTCTTCCCCGAACCTGCAGTACCCACTAAATAGCAAATATTTGTCACGATTGCATCACTAATCCTGAAGATTGATTAGAAAATTGTGTGATATCGGTTCACTAGCAAATAAGCCTCTCGAAGCTAGGGTGATGGAAATCTCTACTATTCCTGTTATCTGGGAAATGATGCCACCACCAATGGTATGTGTACCAATATAGTTATTTACAATATCCCACCTATAAAATCCGTAACTAACGTTAACATGAATTTCAAAAAAGTCGATGTTATTGAAAAATCCTCCGGATCTAAGCTCAATTACAATAGGATAGAAGTAAGTAGTTATATTTCCAGTCAATATTGTACTTCTTGAAGTTAGATGTATCATCGATTGTTCTGAGGATGATAGAAGACTTTGATTCCTTGAAGAGTCAGTTGGTGCAAAACAGTCAATCGTAGGTGTATGGGTGAAGCTTGCGAGAACATTACTTGTAACAAAGAGAAGGAGAATACTCAAGCCAATAACAATGTAAATCGATTCCTTCTTTCTCAAAAAGCTTAACCGTGGCTTAGAATTTTCTTTGAGGATAATTTTGTCACTTTTTTGAATATTATTTCCGTTTGAGATCTCTTTTTTCTCATCCTCTTTCTTTCGAATCCCTAAATAGTCGAATATTTCTTCTCCGAAAAGGACTAAAACAGCAAGGGTTAAAATCAATATTTTTCCTAAAGTAGTTTGTAAAGCTAATAAAAACCACCCGACATGCGGAATACGAATAACGACCATTCCTATGATGTCGCGTTCTTCAATTATCCATTGGGTAGGATCAGGATTCAAATTAGATTTATAATTGTCCCCCTTAGTTTTAAAGAAAGAATTATTTGATTCATCTTGCCAGCGAGCTATGATTCTATGTACCACTGGATCTGGTGGACCTCCCATTCTCGTAGCATTAAATACAATGACATCTCCTACCTCTAAAGTATCCACGGGAACCTTTCTAACTAATAAAATGTCACCACGAAAAGGATGAAGGGATGATGAATCTTCATAGCCTCTATAAATAGGCATCATACTGGTCGTAGATACCGCAACATTTGGCATGGATGAGTTACCGAGATAATTTGCTAATGATAGAGATATAAAAATTGCTAGTAGTACAGCAGATCCTAATAAAATACCAGATTCAATTAATGATTTGTACTTCTTATCTAATCGCAAATTAGTTCAAAATCAGTGGATCAAAATCAACTTTTTAGGACTATCGCAGAAGATGCAAGGATAAAGAATTCCTACAGAAAGGTCAGCAGAAAAGCAGGAAGTTTTTAACATTGGGGAAAAAATGAGTTACTATCAACCTTCTTACATTTAAAGATGGTTTATAACGGTAATCGGACTGGAGCTAAATAAGGTGAAAATTCCCGCAAAAATGCGTACATTCTGTCCACACTGTAACAAACATACTGTTCAATCAGTGAAACTTGAAAAAGCAAAACAACGAGGTGGTGGAATGGGGCAAGGAAGCCGACGTATGGCTCGATGGACTTCACGAATAGGAAATCATGGACGTTACTCAAGACGACCGATTGCTTCACGAAATATGACATCAAAAACAACCAAAAAAGTTGATATTCGTATTACTTGTGGCGAGTGTGGGAAGAAATGGATCCGTAGCCGACCTCGCGCAAGAAGATCTGAACTTCAAAGAGCTTAATTTCAGTAAATAGACTACTTATACTATCCTTGGGAATTCAATATGGCGGAAAAAGAAGACCCTAAAAATGATTTATTAAATTCTAATTCTACCGAAGCGCTTCCCCAAGATGACCCTTCAACTATCAGCCATGATCCTAAAGATATTATGGAACGATTAGGACGAACGAAGAAAAGGATCTTGATTGAATTATATCGTGACTCTGTAGGCTATAAACGATTGAGTAAAATAATCGGGGTCGGATTAGATACTATAAGAAGTCACATTCGCACTGGAAAGTATAGTCGTTCCCTATTAGATATAGGATTAGTCGAACGGGGTGAGAAAGGATGGCAATTAACTCCATTAGGGCTCCAAGTGACAGAGTTATTGCAGCAAGATAATGAATTCAAAGCTTTTTTCTTTGAATAGAATTTGAAAGTTTGAGATCTGTTTTTAGTATTGTTTAGTTTTGATATAAAGTACTATATATATTCAGAAATTCTACTTGGATGGTAGTGAGCTATAGTGAATTTAACTTCTCCTCATGGGGATTTCAGATCAAATTTGCAATTAGTTGCAAAAGTACTTCGTAAATTATTGGTAATTGATGCACTAGTTTCAATAATAGTTTTTTTCTTGTTTGGATCACCAGATTATCAGAATTTCGTGAGTTCATCAAATATTCGCAATCTAATACTTACTTCAGCATCGGTGCTGGCAATAACTGGATTTATCATGTTAATTCTGCTGGGATTTACTTCTCAACGGAATGCCAGTACAGCAATTATGACTTCTCAATGGGGAAAATCATCCAACGGCCCAGTTTCGTATTCTAATGAAATAATCTCTAGACAAATGCAAGATTGGCCTGCATTAATGGCTGCTTTCGTTTGTCTTTTTTTCGGTCTACTAATTATGGGTTTTTTAAGATGAAATCCTTGACGAAGGGCGTAAATGAGGATTCAAACAAAACTGTCTAGCTTCTGAAGACCTTTCTCATGGTTAATCAACCATTCTTTTCTCCATAATCCTCCTCCGTATCCAATCAACTTCCCACTACTACCAATGACACGATGACATGGAACAACAATTGAAATTGGATTCTTACCATTTGCACTCCCGACTGC
>JAEOTM010000112.1 GCA_016839815.1 Candidatus Hodarchaeota archaeon | reverse complement strand
AATATAGATGGTTGGATGTAAAGCTGAGTTATCATAAAATGTGATATATCCTGAAAGATACAAACTAAAAATCGAGACAAGTTTATGAAAAGAGATTCCAACTCGGACTAATCACCAATTACCCGTATAAGAATTCACGTCGTCAAACCAGCCAAGGACTGGTATGTAATTTGGAAAGGTATTATCAAAATGATTTGATATTGTGAAAAATTTATAATTTGCGGGGTAAAATTTTCAAACTGGTTTTAGAGTTTTCACCAAAATCAGCATTATAAACCCAAAAAAAATAGAATAGATAGTGTTTAGAGTTTGATCAAGGTCTCTCTGATAGATATATATATAAAAACCATGAAGATAACTAATATTACCTTTCTTCAAGAATAGAAACAATAATAAGGTGCTAAAAATAATGTTTTCCTTCAGTGAAAATCGATTGAACGATTTAAGACTGGAGGGAAAAAATACAAGAGCAGTTCCACCTGATCAAAGATTAAAACTTGCCTTTGAATTTCTAGAATTCAGTGAAGAATTGTTTAACGCTAATAATCCATCTGAGGGAGAAATCAGCTCTGAAGATTGAAGAATTGCTTCTGTATGTTACCAAGTATTTAAATACTAATAAAATTCCATATGCGATCGTTGGTGGATTTTCAGCGATCGTTTGGGGACGAGGACGATCAACATATGATATAGATATAATTCTTGATCAGAAAATCCTTAATATTAGGGAATTTGTTAACTATCTTCAAGATAAAGAATTGATAACAAGTGTACATGATTTACAAGATGCTTTTCGTGAGCTTTCGCATGCAACAATTCAAACCATGGAATCACCTATGTACAGGATAGATTTGAGAGGAGTTTATTCTAGTCTAGATAGAGAAACAATTGAAACCTCAAGAAAAATAACTTTTAAGGGACAAACAATACGATTTGGATCACCAGAAAGTCTAATTGCCCACAAATTACACTTTGGTTCAGATAGGGATTTAGAAGACGCATTAGTTGTTTTTATAGCCCAGGAAAAGTTGTTAAATCTAAATCATTTAACAAGATTATGTGTTAAGCTAGGTGTTAGTGAAAAACTAGACCGATTAATCGAGATAGTAAGGGAAAAAGAGGGAAATTGAGGTTTGTTGACTGTAGGTACTACCGATCAGTGTCGTTAAAGGCTGGATTAACACTCTTTTCTTTTTTTTGCTAAGTAGAGGTATTGGTCTCTCAATGTCGATATTATTGAGATCCTTTTCCAAAAAAAAGGAAATGGTAGGAATGTAAGATTTTCTTTTTTCAAGAAAAAGGGGGGAAGCATAATAACTATTCATTTATTGTAGGCTAATCCTTATCAATTCAGAATACTTCCTGTAATTAATGTCAAGGCAAGAATTTTCGAATCTTCTCTCAACCATCAGAGACCAAATCAGGGCAGGACGGATTGATGAGGCACTGAATTTACTAGAGGAACTTCATCCTGCAGATCAGGCAGACTTGGTTGAGGATCTTTCTCTAAAGAACCAACTTAAGGTGCTCACTGAGCTCGATCCTTCCGCATCTGCGGACGTGATGGAGGAAATGGATGATTCTGCGGTGGTGACGGTCGCCGAAATCATGCCACCTGAACAACTCGCTGAAATCCTCGATGTCATGGAAGTGGATGAGGCTGTGGATGTTGTTTCAGAACTCCCAGAGGATCAAGTCACCGAAATACTTGATCAGATGAGCGACTCAGATGATATAGTTTCGCTACTACAATATCCAAAGGATACCGCAGGTGGGATCATGACCAGCGTGGTCATAACCATACGACCTGATTGGTCCGTTGAAAGGGCAATGCAGAAACTTCGGACACTTGCTAACGCCCAGGACAGTTCGTACTATCTATTCGTTACCGATAAATCTCGGAAATTGCTCGGGGTGGTTGGATTACGGAAGTTAGTCACTCTTCCTCCCGACCAACTTATCAAGGAGGTTATGGATACTACGCTTGTGACTGTGAGAGTAGATACCGATCAGGAAGAGTGCGCATTGATACTGGCCAAATATAGTTTACTCGTTCTACCAGTTGTTGATCTCTCTTATCGACTTGTTGGTGTGATTACCGCGGATGATCTCATGGATGTTTCTTCTCAGGCAGCGACTGAGGATATGTACCTCATGGTGGGTATCAGTGGGGAAGAGCAAGTTTGGGGGTCAATCAGAGACTCTGTTTCGAAAAGACTTCCTTGGTTATTGATCAATATGATTACATTGTTCTTTGCTATACTTGTAATAGGCGTGTTTGAGCCTGTCATTGCAGGTTTGGTTGTATTGGCAGTCTTCCTCCCACTAGTTCCTGGGGAAGGGGGGAATGCGGGAAGCCAAACTGCTACAGTAATTATTCGAGGAATTGCACTTTTCGAGGTAGAAACGAAGGATTGGGGCAGAGCAATGAAAAAGGAGGTTATCGTAGGTGGGATTAATGGCGTTATTGTTGGGATAGTCACAGGGATTGCAGTCTATGTTTGGAAATTAAATTTTCAGCTTGCAGTTGCGCTAGCGGTAGCCATGACACTAAACTTCATCCTTGCAGGAGTTATTGGAGTCGTTGTCCCCCTTGCCTTGAAGCGTCTTAACTATGATCCGGCACTTGCATCTGCAGCTTTTGTCACTGCATTCACTGATACTTTTGGTTTCCTATTTTTCCTTGGTATCGCTGCCATTCTGATCTAACAACAATTGTTCCTTCATCCCCAACTGAATTCTATTAAATATCTTCTAATCCTCAACTTCGTAAAAGGCTGGTTTAGATTACAAAAGTATATACTAGGGTATATACCAATTCATGAATAAAAGACTACAGTAAGATTTTAGAGGGAGCTGGAAATAGAGAAAAAAAATATCACATCAGTGTGATATTTGATTCTGTAAAATCAACGCGTTTGTAGGAATCCTATTACGGAATTGATTGATGAAAATCTTTTAATCGTTCATCTATTACGAATTCTGCTTCTTGGTTCACCATTACTAGTTTCACCATATCAATTAAGTTTTGATTAGTCAGATTTAACAGTAAAATATCCTGCATCTTCCAGATTTCAAAAATAACCTTTTGAGCATTAGTATCAAGACCTAAATGAGATATAATTATTCCAAATGACCCTAGTTTCTTTGGTCCTAAGTATTTCATTGTTGTATAGATTTCATTTTGATTAATAAGCTTTTTATTCTTACATTCAAGAGTAATTCCATGAAATTTATACCTATTACGTAAATACATCCAAAATCCATCTATATCATAAGGAAGATGAAGAACTAGATCTCTTCTAGATTGTCCTTCCAATGTGGATACCTCTTCCTTAGGTTCCAATAAAGGTGGAACGAAACAAAATGTAAAAATATCTTTACATATCTCTTGGTACGCTTTAAAATTATTTACACCAGTTGTAATACTATTAAGTCTATTTATCAATTCATTTCCAATGATTTTAGTCTCTGATTCGATTATTTCCTCATCAGAAACATCCCACGTATTTTGAGGATAGTAATGTGAGTATACACTTGTTAATGAGCTTGCAATCGATTGGTTGAGTTTAGAAATAGTTGAGATGGAGTCAATCAATGCTCTACGTGGTGTAATGTTTTGTATTCTTTCATAGGTATTTATCATTTGTTCAGATAGATGAAAAAAACCAGCTGGGATTGTTGGTATCGTTATTTTTCTTAATTTTTGATAAAAATCCTCAAATTGCTGTGGATTTATTCCTAACAACTCAACTGCATGGTTTCGTACATCTATATTCTCATCATTAGCTAAAATGTCAAGTAAATCCATATATAATCCAAAAGTTATATTTACTTCTTTTTCATTGACTCTAGCAAGTAGGTGCTTTTTAATTGATAATGAACCCTCTTTGATAGTCTCTTTTAACAATTCATCTGCTTCTCTTGGTAATTTTCTATTTTGACTACAAATTATCTCAATCATTTCTTTTTGATTTTCTTCATTCCCACTTGATAGCGTTTTTACTTTATCCCATAATTTATTATTTATCTTTCTTTTCCTATATTCTTTGATACTTTCCTCCTCATTCAAAATTTGCTACTCCTTTCTATTCACAATAAACATGATTTCTTTATTAAATGTAAAACTCTATTTATCTTTTGCTGTAATTAAGTCAAATAACGACATTTCGAACTTATCCTCAAATTTGGTCACTATACAAGAGAGAGAATACATAACGAATACCGATTCAAGTAGTACGAAAAGTAGGGTTAATACCTCTGTACTTATTCCGAGGCCAAGGAATCGTTGAACAAGTATCCCGATGAAAATCAGACAGAAAATTCCAATTCCTAATACAAGTGTAAACAACCCTCTAAAGAAGAGAAATTTCTTCTTTTCTTTTTCTAAACGTAGTATTTTTGTAGAATATATCCCGAATAGACTCATTATTATTGGAACTAGTGGTAATAATACTGGTGATTCTAAAACGGAAGTTATACTAAGTAAAAAATTCTTATAAGAGATCACTAGATCCATATTAGTTGTTTTGATATTACTTCCTAGAAAGATGATTTGTCCTTCTAGTCGTTTCCTGTTCTTGAAATCCTCCTCATTTATAGTGAATGTGCATTCGAGGAGTTCCTGGGATGGTAAGTAAGGAATTTTAAAACTTCTATAATCGGATTGATAATTGATCGTCTTGTTAGATAGGGAAAAAGACGCGTCAAAAAGGCCTCCAAGCTCTTGTGTAAAAATAGCTTCAATATTAAAAATATCATACATTGAAGGATTGTAAATTTCAAAATATAATTGTAATTCCGACTCTTTACTTCCATCTAAAGTTATCCTAGTTGCTGGGGCTTCTCGGAGAACGATGGTAGAATCGTACATAATTTCACCATTCAATATTAGCTGTGAGATATGTGTTTTGTAGTTCAAATACTCAAAAGAGACATTAAAGGGCCTTACTCCTCTCCAATCTACCATTGAAATGTTCGAACCAATATTATTTTGGTCTTCGATATCAGAAAATGAATTGTACATTACTACTTCATCAAATCCAGTTGTAGTAAATTCATCTGGTCCCACAGTGAAATTTCCAAAGCAATCAGTCAGCTTCATATAGCACGAATGGGAAAAATCTGTATTATCCATATAAACAAAGGTTCCAAACCCTACGAAAGCTCCTTCATCCATTAATATCCCAAAGACTCCGATAAAATCAAAACTGCATCCTTGCATAGCAAAGTCATAGACATCTCCGCTATTGTCTTTGATGATGTCAGGTGAAGTTCCATTTGAGTAAAAAACATAAATCATGCAATCAGAAGAGAAATAACCAGTGAATGAGGTATATGTATATGCAGAAAACTCGCTTCTATGGCTTCTTAATCCATCTCCCTTAAATGATAGACTCATCTTCTCTGTTCCACTAAATTCGATATTTCCTTTATTTTCACGAGAATATAGAGAAAAATTCGATTGATAACTTGAATTAATTATGATTTTATCTATATCCTTCACTGTGGTATAGTTTAGATATCCTATCTCTGAGTTATTGATCTCAAATCCATTTTCAGGTGATTTAACAGTTATGGAACTGACTTTACTCAAAACAAATTCGACTTGAGTAGCTATTAATCTGCTTGAGTTAACCTCAAGTTCCGAAACAAGAAGAGAGCCTCGAACCTTCGAGAGAGATGTCGAACCTATCTCCA
Source organism: Candidatus Hodarchaeota archaeon (assembly GCA_016839815.1). Taxonomy (GTDB): domain Archaea; phylum Asgardarchaeota; class Heimdallarchaeia; order Hodarchaeales; family Hodarchaeaceae; genus Hodarchaeum. Next base: position 551 of record JAEOTM010000112.1, on the reverse strand, counting down.
TTCCAGTAATAAGAGAATGATCATCAGCTAAAACTTCATTATATCCGAAAAACACGATTAAGAAAATCATAAATAGAAAGATCTTTCTAAAAGACAGTTGGAATCTTCTCCCAAGGAAAACTCGTAAAACAATTATAAATAATTTTCTTTCTCAATTCGAAATACATTTCGACCACTGGTTCATCCATAAATTGTTATAAGATAAATCACCAGAGAATATCTTTGATAAATTGAACTTAATTTCGAGATATAAAAAGAAGAAGGAAGTTAAGTTCAAAAGGAATTAATTAGGGAATTGTATCTTGAAGGTTTTTTTGTTTAACAAACGTATGTCTAATTATACGCTGTACTAGATAAAATCAGAATCGAGACATTTTAAAAACGGGTAACATTAACACACATGATTTGAAGCTTAAAATATGAACATCACCCATGGTTGGTTTAGCTAGTAATAGTATACCACGATATATAATTTAATTCGTGAACTCCGTAAAAGGCTGGTTAGATTACAAAAGTATATACTCAAGTATATAAATGGTCTATCTCTTTTT
>JAEOTM010000111.1 GCA_016839815.1 Candidatus Hodarchaeota archaeon | reverse complement strand
CTTGGATACAACATATCAAATAAATCTTACCTCTGACAGTGCAACTAAGTTATTAGATATAACAGGAAGCTTTTTAACGGATTTAACCAAAGAATATGATAAATTGAAATAAGCACATATACTTGAAATTATTAAAAACAGATCAGAATCACAGAACTTCTTGTTTTTTCGAGAATTCTTCTCACAAAGTATACATTTCTCCTGAAGATAAAATTTGGGTCAAAATCAAAATCTGAAGAAGAACTTGATTTTAAAGAAAAAGATACAGAATGTGACACAAATGGCTGATTTACAATTTATTGGTAGAATATTAGGTCTCATTGGTGGAACGTTTCATTGGAAGGGGTGTGGATCACTCAATCACTACCAGAGAGAATAATGATGATACTTCGAATAAAGTATCTAATTAAAACTTCCTTAGAGTAAGAAAAAAATGAAATTTTCAATTTGAATAAAAATGGTAACGACCAAAAATAAGATTTTGCTTGAACTATTAGCTGTATCCACTCTATTTGTAGGATTCTCCAAGAATGGTTGCGATTTTCAATCCAAGTATAACGAAAAACATGATTTTCTAGTAATCGAACAAATGAAAAAGCTTTCAATTCAGAATTAAATCTAGAAAACTCCATCAATAAGGTAATCTTTACTCTAAATAATTTATTCACAATACTCAATAATATTATTTCTACGTTGTGAATTAAAAAAGGAAATTGGATTTAACTAATAGATCTGACAGGAAAATACACTTTGAGATAATCTATAGTGACGAAAAATATATATATACCTATTAATCCAAATGAATATGGGAATTATTCCCGTAAAACAAGATGAAATATGAACGGAGTAATTAAAATGAGTTTAATTAGAAGAGATCGAAGATGGGGACTTAATCCAATCCAAGAAGTATCTCGTCTTGAAAATGAAATGCGAAATTTATTTTCAAATGTCTTTGGTGACCGAGAACTGGCACTTTCGGATCGAATTTTTGCCCCTTTAGTAGATGTACGTGAATTAGAGACTGAATTTATTGTCGAAGCAGATATTCCAGGATTCAAAAAAGAGGACATCACCATAGATGTAACATCTGAAACTGTAGAAATATCAGCAGAGCATAAAGAAGAGAAAAAAGATGAGGACAGAGAAGGTAGATATCTCAGACAAGAAAGGTGTGCGTATAAGTTCTATCGTGCCATTTCTCTACCCAGTACCATCAATACAGAGGAGATAAAATCCACCTTTAAAGATGGAACCCTTGAATTAAATCTTCCGAAAATGCCTGGGACAGGGAAAAAACGATTGACATTATAGAAAGGAGGATTTACCAGGGAATTCTCTCTTCTCATTTCCTTTCCCTTCTTTCTTTTTATATAGGTAAAAAACAAAATTAGCAGGAGGTTTAGCCAATAGCAATCGGAACACAAGATATTATTCCTGAACATGTAAGGAGTGAAGATTCACTATTTTGTACCTGTGGAAGTGTTTGGGTCCCTCAAATCCAAGAAAATAAGAAAATTCTCATGTGTCCCAGTTGTAGAACGCCAAGAACTATCCCTGAAGACACCTCACGATTCCAGTTACGATTTTAAGGATTAGAAAAGGAAAAAGTGACGGAGAAAAGTACACTTGAATTATTATACCCTTAGAGGGATTTCAAAATCCACAACTCAAAACGAAATTAAGAAAGCATGCACCAGACATAAGACCAGAAGCGTTCAACACATGCAATTAGACTCCTTAAGGCTTTTTCTTCTAGAAAACGAGAGGACTGACCCTTTCCACACTTTTTCTAAAAAAATAGCCCGTGTACGATTAGTGGGAGTGTGAAAGAATCAAAGTTTTAAAGAACTGAAATAGCATAAAAAATTGCTGTGACATTTTTTTTAATGGGAATCTTAATGATCTATGTGGTACTAGTACTACAAAAAAATAATTGAGTGTGATTTTGTAGTACTATATCCACAGAAATCTTTATATGTTACTTTCTGTCGAACTAGACCAGCGAAAGAAAAGACATCCTTTTCCTATAAGGGGGCTATTTTATGAAAATCGACTACCATTTAAGCAAAATTACTGAACTAGAAAGCACATTAAGCAAGTTAGATACCGAAACTGACTATGCAACCATAATAGAACTGTTAATGTTGATTAGTGCTCACTATATTAATGCTACAATGCATAAGTTGAATACTCTGCACTTAAAGAGAGATATCAAGCATAATAGACTAGCAGGAATATTAAGACGTGAAAAAAGGATGGGAGAAAAGAGTGAGGAGATAGCTAAGATTGTAACCAGATTTGAAGAACTCCGTCCAGGATTAGTCTACGGGAGAAAAACAAATGGCAAGTACGCACAAGAAGCTATGGAACTGTTTCAAAAGTTAAAAAAGATTTGTAAGAGGGAGCTAGATGTCTAAATTTGAAGAGGCGACTCGTTTTGTCAAAAAAATATCAGAAAAAGAGAATATATTGGCAATTGTCTTATTTGGAAGTGTAGCCACTGGTAATGACACAAAGACGTCTGATATTGATATTGCGGTGATATATGATCAGAAAAATCCTGAACAGGTAACACGTATAAACCAACAGAAAAGTGAGAATATTCAAACAACCCATTTATCAATAGAAGAACTAAGTAAAGAATTAGAAATCCAATTCGCGTTAGCAGGAGAAGGAATTTTATTGTATGGAAGACCCATTCAAGTCATGGTGGACGAAAGTGAATTTGTTCCAAAAATGCTGCTGATTTATGAGTTGAAAGATGTACCCCCTGCAACCAGGAAAAAATTGCATAGAGCTTTATATGGAGGAAAAAGCACTTCTCATTATAAGAATAAAACTTACGAGTCAAGAATTGAGGGAATAGTAGCCCAATTAAATGCTCGTAAATTGGGTAAAAGCATAATCTATTGTGAGAAACGGAATGCTCATTCAATAATTCGCGTATTCAAAACCCTACAAGTTCCATGGAAAGAAATAGCGGTTTGGGAGTAAAACAAAAAAGAGGAAAATCATCCGAATCTCTCGAATCTGATGATCCTTAACAAAAGGATAACCAAATTAACTTGATGGTGAGAAGAACCCTCAATAGAGGGTCTACCAGGTTAGAGGGATAACTCGCGAAAATCTTCGAATCAGTCTTGTAAAGGAAAATTCCTGATAATGAAAATATGAAAGATGAAGTGACCACCAGACCAGAAGACTGACACATACACTCTATTTGACTCCTTACGGCTATTTCTTTTTCTTAAAAGAAAAAACGAGAGGACTGAAAATTTACAGAACTTATTCTTCTCAAGAATCCAAGATAAGTAAAGAAACTCACTTTTTAAGGGAAAAATAATAGCTGATTATGAATACTATCCAACCTAGGATAAAACAAGCTAGTAATACAAGATTCAGATCAGGAGTAGTCGCCCCCCAATCCTCCTCGTTCAACACAAGGAAAAACAGACCAAACTCGACTACGGTGGCAAGAAGACCAGTAATAAGGCCAATCGTAGGGACTATAACTCCAATAATAGGTTTCTCAGGAAATTTACGAATGGAGGGAAGAATTATGCAAAATGCTCCAAAAAAACCTAATACAATCCAAAACAATCCCCAATCACCAATTGTGAGCCAAAGTCCAGATAATTCGTCATTTTGCGCAACATACTCAGGATAACTCATTTCACGAGAAATCATACCAGAAATACTTACTTCATTCCAATACCACTCTCCTGATATAGAGCTGCTAGAATAGGTTAGAAAACCCCCAAATATCCTAAACAACGGTACGAGAATTGTTAAAAATACAAAAAAGATTGAACCCATAATACCAATAATGGTATTTTTCTGCTCCTCAGGTTTAAAACTCATCTTCGTTTCGCTTTCCCTTTAAATAATAAAATATTGCCCTGCATAAGGAACAAAGATAATAATAAACTTTCCCATCATAGATAGAAAGTGATTGGGAAGGTTTCTGCAAAATAATGGATTAAAAGTGGAATTCACAAGAAACCAATATTAAAAAAAGAACCACCAGGCATAAGAGCAGAAAGCCCCTGAACACACACTATTTGACTCCTTAAGGCTTTTTCTAAGAAAAACGAGAGGATTGACCCTTTCCACCTTTCTAATAAGAAATTGCCCTTGTGCGAGGAGTGGCAGCTGGATGAGCATCAATATTGGTCTAATCTTTGGTTCCTAACTCTTCTCATTGATTTTTTCTCTTATAGATAGTTATGATAATAGGTATAATAACAAGTACTTCAAATCCTGAAACAGACCCCTTAGACCCAAGCTTTAGATTATCCATTTTATAAGAACATTCAATTTCCCTAATCAAGGTGTAATTCTGATAATCAAAGGTTTTTCTAAGGTAATAAAATTCCGTAAGGCATCCAGTAGTAACGTTGATCTTTTCAATATCGAAGAATGAGGAAAGTGGTTGGTGTGTGGCGGTTCGAATTGTTGTATTTCTATAGGAGGTTAAGAGATCTTTTCCATCAAACTCGTACCATCTACTGTACAGATTAGTTGATGTATTGTCCTCATCTATTCCTTGATCCTCCAATTCTTGATAAAAAGTCATGTTTTCAGTAACAGTATTGATAAATGAAGTTCCAGGCCAAATAAGTCCTGCCCCCGACTGTCCAGCTCCACCAGACGATAAATCAAACTCTTTTGAAGTCACACTCTCAGTAGAGTTTAATTGTACCGTAATAGTCCCTGAAGGATATTCGTATTCTCCTCCCATGCTAAGCTCTAAAGTTTTAAACTTTGTAAGCGTAATGGTGAATTTAGTACCTTTTGTAACCTCTATACTTTTAAGAACATCATCAGTTGTAGTAAAAAAGAACAATGTAGACGTTTCTTCGTTATCTCTAGCATTAGAAAACTCATAGGTTATTTCTGTTCCAGCTCTTACCTTCCATACCTCACTATCGGTTGCCCGAACTATCGTCAAAGATATAATGCAAAGGATCATTAAATTTCCAAAAATGAGTGCTTTTTTTTTCAACAAACCAGCCACCTCGAAGGCTGATCAGAGGAGTAATTTAAAAACCTTATCAATACTTAGAATAAAAAAGTTTAGCAGAAAGCTAGTATGGAAAAAGAAATGACCACCAGATAAAAAACCAGACACTCTTGAACACACTCTATTTGACTCCTTAAGGCTATTTCTTCAAAAAAACGAGAGGACTGACACTTTCCACACTAATTTTTCATTAGTAGCCCGTGTGCAAGGAGTAGTAATTAAAATCCAGTTTCTCTATAGGGTTGGATCATCCAATAGATTCTTCGCCATTTGAATGTATTCCATAACTTTCTGATTAGTCATCACATAAAGAACAACCCTTCCTCCTAAAGAAATTATGAATTTGATTAGTCTAACGCTATTTAAGACTTACAAAAATCCATTTTATATTTGTAACCTTTAAACTCTTTTTTGAGATAAGTAAGTGTATTTAAGATAAAAAATACTGAGAAATAATACATCTGAATAATATAACAGCGAAATATGGATGCTTTTGATTCACCTTTTTACAAAGCATCTTCCCATGCACATACATGATTAAATCCTCCTTCTTTGCCCATTTATCAGCAAAAAAAACAATCCCCTGAATTGGAAAGAGTCAAGAGAGCATGTTTTAAAACGTCTAGAGTTGAAACGGAATATAAGAGACTTTCAGGTGATTAAAAATAATGGATTTACTAGTGAAAGACTTTATATACTATAATTTCCCGAATATCAGTCAAAACTTTTCGAATTTTCAAGAAAACAACTTTCCGGGTTTAAAATGAGTATAAAAAGAAAAATACAGATCTTTTTATTCTTAGGGGTGTTAGGAACTCAAATCGTCATTGGATTTAGCATATTCGAGCTTGAATCCGACTCAATCACTTCTAATGATGAAAGATTGATCGAAATTCCGTTAAATAAAATTGGTTTAGAAAATGTAGATATAACTTCAGAGAGATCCATATTAGCTCTTTGGGATAATATAAAATGGGTCGAAATTCCATTTATGATAGTTAAAGAGGATAACGAGATGACTCGGAATAATGGAGTCAATTTGAATAATACATCCAGTTTATCTGATCAAACAGACAATGATCAAAATAGATATCTGAAATTCTATGTCCCATATTTGAAGTCTACTTCTTGTGATGAAACATTCTGGTGGTCAAAAGCAACCGAGTATTCGCTTAATAAAAGGATAAAGATGGTTCTTGATTCTTCAATGGAATATCAACTAGAAATTTTCTTTTATTTCGGGAATATTGATGAACCAAGTCTTTCAAAATTGCCTTTCTTGAATCTGATATATGGGAGTCGACCAATTGGATTGACTAATAACACCACGATAGGTAAAGCTTCTATTAAGTCACTTAAAACGGAAATTTTTGAACTTACAGGTTTCTCTGGAATTGAAGTAGAAAATCAAAGAAATCCTCTAATAAACCAGAAAATTGGTTCCATTCAATCAACTCAAACAGTATATGATCGTGGCCAATTTTTTGATTATCACGAGTTTCGTAATACGGGTTGGTCAGAGCAGATAAAAGAGATTTATCTCCCAGGACAGGATATAGCAAATGGGGAACAATTGATTGTATCTGGGAGTTCATTTAATGATGGTCACCATCGAAATCTCAGAATTAAGTTCAACAATAACTGGGTTTTATATGATGAGGTTGTAAGTCAATCGTTTTACTTTGCTTGGGACAGTGCAACAATCCATCCTTTAATGAGATCAGCAACTAATAAGAATAAGGTTACGATCGTCTTAACCACATATGATTATCAAGATAATTTTTGGAGAGTAGATGCATATGTGAATTCTTATTATTCCGCATCAGAAGAAATGCTTGATCAGACAAACTCATATCTGGCAAAAACAGGAAGTGAGTACCTTTTTAAAAATACTGGTTATTCGAGACAGCATCTCAGTGTTGATGTCCCAAGGGGTATTTCAGGGGCGTTACTGAAGATAAGAGGACAAGCTTATGGTGATAGTAACTCCCGTATTGTAAGAGTATACGTCGATGGAGCACTAGTTAAAAGCGGATGGGCATATGGAAGTTTTAGTTATACAATCAATGTATTAACTGAATCAAAGTATAAGGACGAATTGCATGTCGAAATAGTGATTACTACATATACAGGTTATTGGTTAGTAACTGGAGAGCTTTACACAAATGCAAGATGGGATCCATTTCCTGATCCAGGGAGTTCAAACATGTGGACCAGTTTTTACAATACTTTCCTTGGGGGTTCAACTTTATTGTGGCATAATATCCAAAATGTGAACAGATATTTCTTAGGCGAATTTGATTATTATATTCGTGCAAAGAGAAAGGATGATATGTTAAATTTCTATTATGGTGTAAACTTCCATATCCCTGATGAAGCGATTGATCAATTAAAGAGCTGGTATTGCCCAATCTTTATTGATTATAAAGGAATTTATTATTGGTTAGATACCCAAATAACATGTAACGGATGGCCTTATGGCACAGTAGGTCAATATCCTAGTTATTGGGGTAGTCCTGCTGGTACTGGCGAACATCTAGAGGATATGGGACCGTTGCTCGTAGACACAATTGGAGATATGTTTGGACCTCTCTGTGGTCCTCTTGGTTATGTATTTCCTCTCCTTACGGATCTCGTACAATGGAATTCATATTTTTCAAAATCATCAGGAACACATGATGGTGCTACCACAGGAACCGGGGGAGAAGCAGCTGGAATTTCATTTGATGATATAAAACAAGATTCAAGTGGGAGTTTTGGCCGAGTGGGAACCTTCTCTGTTGGAATGGAACCAGGAACATTCACCTTTACACTCACAGCACTACTAACCGTCAAAATTAAGACGTGGCAACTCTTTTTAGGTGGTTATAGGTACTACACTCTGGTTCAAGATGTTCCCCTTTTCCATGAAACAGATATAAAAATCTATGCTGCTTAATTTGGGGAATGAAAAGCATTTTTTATTTCCCCATTTTTTCTTTAAATCCATTCAAATATTCTCAATTTTAAAAATAAGGCGGTAAATTCTGACTAGTATTGGATAATTAAAGTCAGAGAGGGAGATTTCATACTTTTAGAAAAGAGTTCTTTCTTCACTTTGATAAATTTCTAATAGGTCTTCCTTGCCAGATAACGACTGCTTCTAAGAAAAATAAGATGATAGCTATCAGATTAGGAAGACTTGCAACTAATACCAACGGTTCATCTAATTTGAGAAAAAAAACTAGTAATAAAAGATGAAATACTAAAAGAATGATTCCATAAAGAAAAGATTTTGGAATAAGATAGTTTTTAATAAGTAAAAATGGTTGTAATGCCCGCGGTTTGGGTTTAGATACGATTTCATAACCATTTGAGGTTTTAATTAGAATCCCAATTTCACATAGTTTGGTTAACTGGTAAATAGCAGAACTTTTGCTGGAGAAACCCATGTACTCTTGAACATCAGTGTATGTTATAGTTTTTTCGGAAAAACGTAAAATAAACCAATAGGTTTGTAATGTTGACCCATGAAGATCCTCAATAGACCTCTGAGAGGATTTAGAGGATTGTTGTGGATCTAATGAATTCAAATAATCATTTTTGGGTTGGTTTAACGACATGACACTCCCGATAAAAGCACTTGGTTTCGACAGTTCTGAAATAGCTCGGACATTACTCCTTATCTATTTACTAATAATTCTTTCCAGCGAATTAAAGCGATGCTTAATGTAACTACACCAACAACAAATATTGAAAGAGTGGCTATCACACTTAAATCAAACAATATCTCACTAGTGGGATTTTCAATAGGTGTGAAATAAGAAATCATCCAAGGATCATGATCAAGAGATGAACCAGACCATTCAGGATAGCATATCCGGTATCTAATGAAAGGGTTATCAAACGCTAATGACCTATTCAATGCAAGAGAATCAATATTAGAATAGATCGGAGGAAGAAGTGAGGAAAGATAATTCGATATTTGGATAAAGTTTAAATGTCCAGATGAAAACATTTCAGGATCTATGGTATTCGAGGGGGCATTAATAGTACTGATCTCATACTCACTACCCTGATTCTCAAAATCTAATGTATAATTGCTTTTAAAGATATTTTCCCACATTCTAAAATCCTTATATTCCTGAGAGAGGTCATTGAGAAAAAATGTTGTATTTATATTTGAGGGGGATAATAGGACACTTTCATTAATTAATGCAGTAGAATGGTTTGTTACATAATTAAAGGATGAATATAGCAGAGATAAGCTGGATTTCCTGAATAAATCCTTATATTTCTCTTCAACTGACCCCATTTTGAAAGTATTTTTCAAAATAGTTTTATTCACGCTTAGATCCACAATGTATTGGTAATTAAATTCGAGAAAAGGAATAATTAGATCAGTTACATCCCAAATAGGCCCTAACGGGGTTTTTACTAAACCTGCTTGAACTTCAAGATATTTTATTCCCCATTCATAAGAAGAACCATTTTCCCGATCCATTTTTGTCACTGGAGAAATGAGAAAACTTTTTGAGGCATTAATTATCAGATAGTATGTTAGTTCCGAATTTATTGGATTAGCTGTAAAATTAGAGTCGATTCGGTGATTGTTGTTTGTATCGTTGTATACTTCTATATAGCTAAGTTCACTGCCTGTGAATATCTCAATATTTTTATTCAATGAATAAAAATGTTCAGCTAGGAATACTCGAACAGGAGAAGGATAAGTATTAGAGATCATAGACAGAAAAAGTAACTGTGTACCCATATTATTTATCCACACGTAATTGTAACCAGTATCTGGCGTGATATAAATAGTCCCTTCATCAACTTCTTGGTCAAGCTTAATTCCCTCGGATTCTGATACAATAATAGCCTCGTTAATCATGATAGGAGTTAAAAGATTGAATATTATTATCAGAAAACATAAAAGAAGGTCAAATTGCTTAATTTGGCTATTTCTCATAAGAATCTCCAGATTGTTGGAAACCATATGTCCTTATAAAACGACACTGTCGACCAAAAGAATTGAAATAAAAGAAAAAATCAGGATTTGAATATTAGCTCTGGAAATCAATTTTTTAATGCAGAAAGAAAGATTTTTGAGGATAGAAGACCAGAATGCTCGCGAACACACGCTATTAGACTCCTTAAGGCTATTTCTTGAAGAAAGCGGGAGGACTGACAATTTCCACATTGTTTGGCAACAATAGCCCGTGTGCGAGGAGTGAGAGCCAGCTATAAGACTTCCCAATGACGTCGGAGATCTATTTTTCTGAAATATGTGAAGGAGAAAGAAATTTCTTTTTCCAACCCAGAATAAAAAGAAAAAAGAGAAGGCCAAACAAAACAAGGAATTGTGGAAAAAGAGAGGGGTGAACTCCAGGTGGACTGGTTTGAAAGAGTATTCCCTCCAGAAAATCTTGCGCTGTTTTAGATGACCCTTGATTCTGTATACCATACAAGATACCAAAAGAAAAGAAGGAAAGGATGAGAGTTACATAGGATACAAAATTGGCGTAGAAAAGGACAAGAATACGACGTGGTCCAGAAAGAGGAACTGACAGAGCTAGTGCAACTAATCCCTCAATTAAAACCGTTAAGAGAAAGAAGAGGAAGAATTCAAAGAGAACATAGAAAAAGTGTGAAAGATCCAATTTTCCCTCAATGGCTATTAATTCACCATAATTGATCAAATAAAGGAAAAAAGATCCACTACTCGACAGAACATATTGAGTAAAAAGAGCTAACAGAGAGGAAGTCGTATTTACTACCCCAGAGAAGACAAGAACGGAACGCCAATCTCTCCAGAAGAAAAAGACAATTAACCCTTCAATCACAAGAATAGAACACGTAACAAAAGCAAACCAATGAGGTAGAAGCAGAGAATACGAACTAACTAACCAATTAAGAAAAAATATACTCAGAAGAAACACGATAACTCGCAACCATCAAAAAAAGGAAGAAAAAAGACTTATCAAACTCAGAACGCTCTCCACGGTTACTTTTGAGACTCCTTCAGGCTAACTGTCACGAGACCTGAGAATTTCAGTCTCTAAACCTAATAAATGAGAATTTCCTTATTAAGTTTATAGTGCAGTTCTTTTACCCATGAACTCTTGTTCAAGACCAAAAATCTCACAAACATACTTGTACGACTCCTATAAGCTATTTCTGTGAGAAAACGAGAGGACTGAAAATTTCCACACAGATGGCTCTCATACGAGTGAAAGCCCCAGTTCAAACCGTGTAACGTGGGAAAAAATCCAAATTCTGGAATTATTCACAAAATAATGTTCATTTTCATCATTTTCGGGATACTCCCAGCTGAGACAGGTCGGAATTTATCGGAAACATTACTAATGGGATGAGGGAGGGAATAAGATAGTTTTCTTAAATACTACAAGTGAATATGACCGGAAAAGTCAAGATGAAACACAATAACCGTGTAACGCGGAATGAATTTTTTTGATACAAGTAGAGTTTCTCTAGATAGTCCTAAATTCGTATTCACACAGTACATACAGACTCCAAGGAAGAGTACTAGATATGTCAAATGAAAACGGCTATCTGCTGAAAATTAGTATTAGTGGGAAAAATACAGAATTAAACAAGCAATTTGGACGAATAACGGCCGATAATGTCTTTGACAGAGATGACTTACCTACACTGGGTGTGGATATCCCTACCAAGAAAATTACACTCGACTCTTTACAGGTGAAACTTATTATTACGATAACAGCAGGAGAGGACTTTTTCCGTCCCAATCGTCCCAGCTTTTTTCGAGGATCGTCCGCAGGGATATTTCTCTTTGGAAAGGATGATCGAAAAGCCTATCAAATGGTGAAAGACTTCCATAGAGAATTCAAACAAAAAATAACAATTCAAGTTCCCACAGCGATAGTAGGAATAATTACTGAGAGCGAAGAAGTGACTAGAGAGGAAGGAGAACAATTAGCTAAGGAACTCAATGGTCAGTACTTTGAAACACAAATAGCTGACAAGACACAAATCGAACACATCTTTCAGATCCTAGCGAAACAAGGGATTGGGAATTAGAAGGGAGAACAAAGAGTGACAAACGAAAATGAAAACTCGGAGGAATATTTGCTAAAGATTTGTTGTCTGGGGAGTGTGGATGACCAGAAAGTAAAATTCATTCGTCGATTTGTGGAAAATAAATACGATACCAACTATCTCCCCACACTAGGTGTGGATATTACTACAAAGAAAATTCAGATTGATGATATTCAGCTGAAAATAATCTTAGTTGACACTGCTGGAATCCTCCGACCCAGCTACTACCGAGGAGCTTCAGCCATCATTATTTTCTTTAGTAAAGGGAATCAAGACTCTTTTCACCAAATACTGACATGGAAACAGGATTTTGAAAACTATATTCCTATACCCCTGCCAATAGCGATCGTTGGTTTTCAAACCGAGGGGGAAGAAGCAGAAGAAGTGTCCTCTGAAGAAGCAAAAACATTAGCACACGAACTTGAAGCACCCTACTTTGAATGTTATCCGAAACGCGGGGGGACTGAAGTCGAAGAGATAATTCAATATCTAGCCCGAAAAGTGATTTCCAAGAAATCAAGATAGAAAAGGTTCACAAATAAGATATGTAGGAAGAAGTGACCACCAGACATAAGACCAGAACCACGCGTATTTCTTATTCGAAAACTGCTCTATCAACGGAATTCTTTCACGAAAGATCCCAGCGTTTCCTAACCAGTAAATGGTTACAGTTACCACCATCGGTTATATGATCGGGGGACACAAAATTCTTATAGTTTGTCCTTGTTCTTCTCATTGTCTCTATTATTGTGAGGATTCTCTTGTATTTTAGGTGGGGGAGAGAAGTGTGTGTTTATTAACAGCTCTTGAGAAGGTAAAGAGTGACCACATAGAGGACAAAATTCTGGTTCTCCATTAATCTCGCTTCTTGAGTTGAAATCCAATTGACAACCTTGACAGGTAAAAGGAAAATAATACAGCTTACCATCACAATTTGAACAAGTCGGTTTTCCAACAGAGGTAAGTTGAGTGAAATGAGGAGAACACACGTATTGTTCACAAGTACAACATTGAAAATATATCTCGCTTTCTATTGAACCACCACCGCACAATTGACAATAGCTTGTCGGAGCAGGAGTCTTTTCGATAAAAAATACTCCACCACGTAGTATTAGTGAATCATTCTCCTCCCATTTTTGAAATAGATGCTTAATTTTTCGTGGAATGTCAATGTTGCTAGAAGTCTGAAGTACCTCTGCAGCAGTGTTTACAGGAACTCCTAATCCATTTTTTAAACTTAAACCTAATCGTTCCATCTTGGTGGGTTGCCTAGGTCTTTGGTTGACTCCCAATGAATCAGAAAGAACTTTTTGGGGAGCAAGTAAAAATCGTTTAAATATCGAATGGGGGCCTTCTAGTTGTTTGAAGAGCTTTTCCTTCTTAGTTATGTTATAAAAGACAAAAAGTAAGCATAAAATTCCAACTGATAAATCTAGAATAATCAACGGATTAAGTAAGGTGGGTGAACTCCAATCTGCTTGGGAATAAGTACTTGGAGAAGAAGCAACCAGAAATAGAAACGCAGTGGGTAGGAGAAATATGATTATACAAACAAAGAAGAACATCCTTCTGACTTGTTTAAAACGGTTAGTGATTTGCTCCTGTGGGAACACAATAACTGAATAAAGGAACAAAATACTAGCGAAAACCAAACTGAGAATAAGAAATATGTAACTGAGATTAAGGAATAGTTTATAGGAACTTGGGATAAAGGATTCATACGGAACCTCATCATGACCAGCCATATGATGGACATCAGACATCCAGCCAACATAGAGAGAGCGAAACATGAATTCAGCACTATAAACTCCTTCTTTCGATTTAGTAAAGATAGGCCCAAAAAAATCTAGAAATGGGAGAATAATAGTACATATGAAGAGAAAAGTGCTAATTCCATTCTGGAAGATTGCTTTTTTGAATTCGACCAAGAACCTCACCTGAAAACTCACGTGACTAAATCCGATTATCTTTATTCCTTAATAGTCTATCGCTTTCTCCAGTTCTACCTAATATATTACTCTTGTCACTCCAGTACTACACCCTCAAGTTAAATAGTAGAGAATCTATTTGAGAAAAACTAATCGATATTCAAAGATTAAACAAAGAAGAAGTAAAAAAGAATTGACCATCAGACATAAATCAGAAGACTGACACATATACTCTATTTGACTCCTTAAGGCTTTTTCTTCTAGAAAACGAGAGGACTGAAAATTTCCACACTAATCTTCAATTTGAAGCCCTTGTGCGATTAGTGGGAGCCAGCTAAGCATGTCGAAGATCCTCCACGCGTATTTCTTATCAGAAAACTCCTCTATCAACGGGATTTCTTTCAAGAAAGATCCCAGCACTCGTTTACCATCTCATGGTTATCGTCGCCAATCCCCATGGCTTAGCGCTGATGGTAAAATGGATTCATCTTTTCAAGGTCCGTTTCGTGCTTAGATGCATTCAGCACTTATCGGTTAGCGCGTGGCGGCCGGGCAGTACCCTTCCGGATAACCCGTAGACTAGAAGCACTCATATCCTATTCATCTTGCGAACCCAATAGGGCGTTAAAGCTGTTTTAATGACTAATCTATAAAATAGAATAATTGAATTAGCAGAAAGTCTTCAGAATAGATCATTAACAACAAAAGAAATAGTGGAAATTCTGAAAAGATTCAGAGAAGGAGATGTAGAGGGACACAGATAGCAATAGGTTGAAGGGGGAATGTTATTTAAGGGTGTATTTAGTACCAGAGATTGTATAAAGAAAAAAATTACGTAGGAGTAAAAAATGAATCAGGATGAAACCGATGTGGACCCAACTCTTGAAGATGCTTTGCAAAAGTATGTGATTCAGAGTATGTTTGGATTTCAGGTGGTACTGTGGTTTGGATTAGGGAGAAAGATAGGGATTTTTGATTATCTTTTAACTAAAGCGAAAAATACCTCAGAAAACAGAGTTTCCGCAATAACATTCACACCTGATGAATTGTCACGGGAATTATCGTTAAACACTAACTATCTGGAGGGATGGCTTCAGATAGCACTAGTTACGGGTATCTTCGTTCACGATAAAAAACATAAACAGGGATTGAAAACCGCCCCCTATATATTTGAGCTATTAATTGATACTGCCAGTAGGTTGTACTCAGGTGAGTATCTAGGATTATTCTATACTATGACACATTCTCAGGAGAAAATCATGTCCAATTTTAAGACAGGAGATACCAACAACCACCAAAGTATTCCAAAAGAAAATCGCATCTCTGAACATAAATTAAGCGCACGCCTGGGTAAAAAGCATATTCAGCTATTTACAGAAAAGTATCCAATACAATCAAAGATACTCCAAGAAGGAGGAAATTTACTAGAAGTGGGATGTGGATTCGGATTTAATTTACAGAATTGGGCAAAGGCATATCCAAAGGCAAGAATAGTAGGGATAGACATCGATCTGGAAGCTGTTGAGGAAATTAAGAAGAAAATATCCAAAGAGAAAGAAGAAAAGAGGATAACCATTCTATTCACAGACCTAGAATCCCATGTGAAACATAATAAAGGAAAATATGAAGTAATCCTTCTCCATCATGTCTTGCACGAAATGAATCAGTCAGGAAAATATAGAGAGCAAGCTTTTAAATACTTGCATCAATTATTGTCCAAGGAAGGAGTGTTAATTGTGGGAGAACCAATGATTCCCGGATTAGATGCAGAAAAACTACCCCATTTCGATTTAATCTTGCATAAATGGTATGAAATTGGCTTTGGATCGAAATTCTATAATGAAAAAAGCTTTCGAGAATTAGTCCAAGATAGTCCTTTTTCCCAGGTGGAATTTGTCAAAGCATCTCTCCCACATCAGAGATACTTTTGGGCCCTAGAAAAATGACTTCAATGAAATGTCAAGAACGAAGAGAACCATCAAACAGAAGACCAGTACTTAAGTCATACACGTTATTACGATACGGGATGACGAAGCGTTCAGTAAACAAAAAACAGATGAGGAAAATGAGAGCAGACTTCCAGTCTCCAAAACAAATTACCCTGGGTTGGGGATGGGGGATGTTATTAATTGCGGAACTACTATTGGGTGAAATATTCATTAATCAGGAGAAAGATGGTCTGATACTTGTTCTAGGGTTGATTTTCTTAATAATTGGGATTTTATTGGTTCCAGTACCATATGTACTTTTTCCAAGAAAAGGACAAGTACAAAAAGGAGAGAATTTTCTATCTACAACGGTAATTGTTGATTCGGGAATATATAGTTTAGTCAGACACCCACAATATCTGGGGTGGTCATCAATAATCGTTTCATTTATATTAATAAGACAACATCTAATTATAACAATGATAGGCGCCATAGCATTAGTGTTATTATACCTATCAACCATGGAAGAAGAAAAAGATCTTATTGACAAATTTGGTTCAAATTATAGAAATTACATGAAGGTTGTTCCAAGATGGAATCTACCCCTGGGTATAGTTTTCTATGTTTTGAGAAAAATGAAGAGGGTGTAATCTTAGAATAAGAAGCAACCCCCAGACATAAGACCAGAAGCTACTTCTATACACTTTTTACGACTCCTTGAGGCTATTTCTTCTAGAAAACGAGAGGAATGAACCTTTCCACGTTGTTTAACAACAATAAACGGTGAGGGATGAGGGGGAAAAAGAGTGTGTGATCAAGCGAAGAATTTATTTACTATTCTAGTCAGGGAAGATGAAAATGGACGAGGAAGAGCGATTTAAACAAATCTCAAACAGAATAAACCTAGGTGAATATAAATCCGCTTTAAGTCTTTTAAAGGAAATAGAGCCAGAGAAATTACCTATTGAAGCAAAATTAAACTATTTTAATTTTAAAATCACATCTTATAATGAATTAAATCATTTGAATGATGCTTTACAACTCTCCAAAGTATACAAACAATGTGCCTCTGAATGTAAGAATATTTACCATCAATTTGAGGCAGAACGAAATTATGCTTATTCCCTTACTGAATTACATAAAATGGAAGTCATGGAGCTAATCCGTGAAATTAAAAAGAAATATAAAACTTTTCTGATCTCTTCTGATATAAAATGGAAGAAAGGCAAAGCTTTTCTATT
>JAEOTM010000110.1 GCA_016839815.1 Candidatus Hodarchaeota archaeon | reverse complement strand
GGTATAAAGAATAGGAAGAAGTGGAATCCAGATGTGATTCGTCAAATATGACTGTTGTAACATTTTCATCTGAAACCTCACCTAATTCTATTGCAGATGTACTTTCTGATAGTGAAATTGTTTGAAAGAGGAATATTATGAAAACTAGTACTAATAAATCTTTAAACTGAACAGTGGATCGCATCATCATCAATATGCGAGTAAAACCAATTGAGATTAAAAATTTCTTGATATTTGTGTCAAAAACTTGATACTATAAGTATTATCATTAAAGCAAATAATGATGTGAATAGTATTCGTAAGAATTCAAGGATGAATTTCAGAGAGATTATTAGATCATAATATTTCGTTTTCACTAAAGAACTTCTTGTACTACTGGTTTTAGTCCTTTTGATTTCCCCCAAGAAACAATCTTCTGAATATTACCTTCTAAGCTGGTAACACGAGCTCCAGAAGCAGAAATGTGCCCACCACCCCCAAATTCTTTAGCAAGAGTGTCTAATCGATATTTTATTTGTTCTTCTTTTGATAAACTCTTACTATGTCGAAAACCCAAGACAAAAATTGATTTTTCAGCCAAAATTACCACCCCTACCTTTGCACCACGATTTAAGAGCTCATGTAGAATTGCGAATCTATTAAATGTGTCATCAGAAAAGTTAAGGATCACCATATCAGAGATTTTAAGTTTTTTAGCGAGTTCTACTGAATTTTTTCTTTTCAACCTATGTCGAGAGATTGCATCGTTGTAATAGCGTGGGATTGCTTCAAATCCTTCAGAGCTCAATTTTTCAACTAGTTTGTTTATGTTTGCGCTTGTTTCTTGCGTTTTACATACATCATTGAGTGCCCAAGCTCTTTCCTGCTTTGTGGAATAAGATTCATTAATTTCTAAAGGAGCTGGAATAGTATATCCTGCTGTATCCGTTATTTCTGTTAGCTCTGCGAGTTCTTTGATTATTCCAGGAATATTTGGAAACTTGTTAGCTAATAAAATTGCCGCAGAAGGAGCTTTTGGATCAAAGATTGAAAGTTGGGCATCAAAGTTCGCTCCTTCATTTGATTGATGATGATCGCAGAACAAAGTTGTAGTTGTATGTGCAAAGGGAGGTAAATCTACAATTGCTAACCATGTTAAGTTGGATAAATATTTACCAAAGCCATTTAATTCTAAGGCCTCATAACCAAGGGGTATCATTACAAGATTTCGATCACTATAAACAGTTTTTACAATGACTGCACTAATTATCCCATCCGCATCAGCACGATGATAAGCAACTCTATCACCTTCTTGTTTTGTTAGGTTGTAAAGATATTTATAATCTTCAATCTTCTCAATGGGAAGAGTTTCAGTATAAGAGTCAAAATCTATCACTATTTTTCACCAAAATTCAATTATTATTGGTTAACTGAGGCTTAATGATTAATGGTTTAACCAATTAAGCAAAGATAATCATCTGTGCTTATATGTGACCTAAAAATTGAATGAAATAAAGTCTTCCATCTGAAACAGAAAGAATAGCCATGTCAATCAGATAAAAATATGCTATTGCGGAAAAAGATTATATAGATAAAGAAAATGGTAGTTTAATACGAATTTTTACCATAAATATGATTATTATCCCAGTTAAAAGGAGTTATTAGGAATGTTACTTGAAAATTTTAATAATGGATCTCTAACGAAAAAATTATTATTTTTTATTTGCTTTTTCTTAGTAATTGGGAACTTTTTACCCTTAATTATGGCCCAAGCATCAATGTTTTCAGTCGAACAAGACGAAGAAATCGTTATTATGTTTGATGAAAGTCATACAAATTCAAATGCAGATTATTCTGTAAGTAATTTCGCATCAGATAGAGCAATGAAAGAACCAGTTACACTTCTACGAGAAGAAGGCTTTAGAGTTAATATCAACTCAAAAGAAATAACTTTAGAATTATTAAACAACACCATTGGTCCAAAGGGGCTCTTGATTCTATTTCTTCTTGATGATCCGATTACTCCCGATGAGGGAGCAGCAATCAATGAATGGGTTAGAGGAGGGGGTTCCCTCTTTACAGGTACTCAACCGGATTATGCTGGCTTTGGTTATTCTAAAAATGGAAATACGAATGATTTACTCAAATTCCTTGAAGTAAATGAAAGTCAGTCAGTTTATGATGTCATGCATCTTTACTCTCAAGCAGGAGAAAGTGATGAAATTGTTGATCATAATAAATTACATCGTACAGTTTTAACTGGGAACGTATGGGATGTAGAGGTTACACAAGAACAATTTCCGAATACTACATTAGGGAATGCCCTTAAAAAAGATATTGATTCCGTTATTCTTGGATGTAGCTCTATTGTGGTTAAAAATAGTAGCTGGGTAGGCGGCTATGCTTATAATGAATCTGAAAGTCAACCTGATGGTGGAATTGATCCTTATAATCCTCTCTTGGATGGTCAACCAGCCATTCCATGGATAGCTGGCGGAGAAATTGGGAACGGAGGAAAAGTAGTTCTGATTGGAGGTACTTTCACAATTAGTGGATGGACTCTTTATGCAACATCACATAAATTTATTGAGCAAGCGAGTAATGCAGCTTTATGGACAAATGCTATATCTTGGTTGGTAGATGTTGATATTACTCCTCCAGTCATTATTTCCAAAATAAAATTGCCTCTCATTGATTTTTTAAGTATGGCTGCGGGAACATTCGCTGTACTATTTGCATTCAGTGCTAAAAAGGGACAACGTCGATTTTTACGTTATTTATTAGTTATTGGCCTGTTAGGTATTTTTTCAAGTTTAATTGGTACCATCCAGCATATTCTCTACGAATGGCAATATATCGGATCAGGTCTCGATCGTTATTGGTCACTCCCGCAAGACGCTGATCCTGTACAGAACGCAGCTGTAAGATATCTTTTCGCTGGTTTAGCAGGCCCAGTTCTAATATCTATCATTCCTGGCTTGTTTATTATCATATCAAGATCTCGCTGGGGGCTTGGGAAGGAGTTTACAATCAGTATGCTGAATCTTCGATTATCCACTCCTGAAGATAAGTATCAAGGGTCCCATAAAATTGCACCATCACAGAAACGTATGTTCGCTTTCCTTATAGACATCTTACCATTTTTTGCTCTCTTTTTACTATTATATGTCTTTATTGAGGACTCAGCTGTATTATTCATCTCTAGAGACCTTTTTGCCATGTTCACTGAGGGCGCACCTGATACTGGCGCAATAACGCAAATAGATTTCCTTTCACTAATTATAGAAGGCGGGATCGCGATGTTACTAATTCCTGTAGAACTTTTAGCATTTTTAGTTCAGTATACTACCTTTTCGTTCTTTGTCGTTGCTATTCTTTTCTTCCTATATTACTGCTTAATTATCAGATTAAGCGGTGCTACAATAGGCCATCGTATCATGGGAATTCAAGGTCTTGTGGATTATAATGGTAAACCTCTCAGCACAAAACGAATATTCCTAAAAACTATCTATCTAATGTTTTTAGATTCAGGATTGTTCT
>JAEOTM010000109.1 GCA_016839815.1 Candidatus Hodarchaeota archaeon | reverse complement strand
GTATCAGGATCAGCACAGTATACAGATGTAGGTACAAATAACTTTGCTGATTATGATAGATCACTTACACGAGGTGAGTATATTGTTTCTTCCTCATTATTATATGATGATGTTCGGAGTTCCAGTCATAACTTCTTTGGTAGCACGATGTATCCTCGGGCGGTACGAATAGAGTCAAATAAAGATGCTGAATTTTTAGCCTCTCAAAAATCTTCTATCTCCCTTCATGAAGATTATGCGTCAACATTCTTCGCTGAAGGTGGAACGCTTTACAGAGGATTTGTAAAAACTAATGAAAGTTTTTTCCTTGATGTATCATTTAGCAATAGCAAAGCCGAAGGTGACCTCTGGTTTACTGCAACATACCCCTTAGGTGGCTATACTGTTGGAGTTCCCGAGAGTAGAATGACTTATCCATTTATTCCGATGAACGGGGGTGTTCAGGAATTCATGCTGATAACCAATGATTCGACACTAGTAACCCTAACACCCCATGAATGGGAGTTTCCCTCTTGGTTCCCAGAATTAGATGTTGATACTATTTTTTCGGAAGAATTCGATCAAGGGACTCCTTGGTACAAGGATGATAGAACAGATCAATTAGTTGAACCAGAAAATGAAATGTTTAGTTTAAGAATGTTCAATCTTACCGTTGAAGAAGATAAATACTATCGCATTAACACTGTTTTTGAAATGGACGAGGTTAAACCAGGAGTCCTTAGTAGTCAACCGATAACCAGCTTAATAGGTAAACACTTTGAAGTCCTTTCAGGAGCATTAGACCAAGAAGGTCTTTCTATCCGAGCTACAAAGGATGAAGGAATCATACTTTTCATGTATTCACCTGGAGAGGCCCATGGCTCGTATTCAAT
The DNA here is from genome assembly GCA_016839815.1 of Candidatus Hodarchaeota archaeon. Classification (GTDB taxonomy): domain Archaea; phylum Asgardarchaeota; class Heimdallarchaeia; order Hodarchaeales; family Hodarchaeaceae; genus Hodarchaeum. The sequence goes on along the minus strand of JAEOTM010000109.1, from coordinate 18,901 downwards.
TTTCTTCCAAGAGATTACTCAATTTGCTCTTCAAGAAACAGAACCTTTAAGCTTTAATGTAGACATAGCCCCTGAACATTCTTTATACTATGATTTCACATTATCTTCCCCTGCTGTTCTGCGATTTAACTCATCAATCAACTTTGATTATGATATTTATGTAGAAGGAGCACCTGGACAATGGTTCTATGAGGCAAATGAAAATTTCTTTGGAACATCATGGCGGTACATTCCAAGTGGATCGTACGCAATTGAGTTTTCAAATTTCAATGTTGATGACGAAATTCGCGTTAATATGGTCCAAGTTGAAGCACCACAAACATTACCTTATTCAGTGGATCAAGATAGTATTTTTGCCATCGAATTACCACTGACAAAGAATCGAGTAAATTTCGCAAATCTCTCAACCACTGATCATATCAATCAGTCAATTACGTATGGATATACAATTGTTAGCAAATATAATGAATTAGTAACCACAGGTTCAAGTAGTACAACGTTGGGAAATCGGGAAACAGACGGGGTTTGGAATGCATGGCCTTCCTCTAATAATACTCCCGTTGTTACTTACATTCCCACAAGAGATTATGACACGCCGATTCTTGTGGTGTATCCGACATCTGCTCAAAATATTACCCCTGCTGCGCTATCAGAGTTTGCAGGTACACTTAAAATCACTACTAATGAAGCGATTGATCAATCTTGGGCCCCATTAACATTTTCAGGATATTCAAGTGCGTTTGGGCCAACAGGCTTTGCTGGAACGTTCATTCCCAAGTCGCCTATAAGTAGTACTTCAAGTTTCGCTACAAATGAGGTTCAAACTGATGATGACGACCTAGTATTTGGTATCCCTCTTAACTTAGATCGTAATAGTATCTACAATATTACAGTGAATCTAATTGGAAATTATTCTGCCTCTGCTAGTCTCAATCTTTCTTTTGAGAACCGAATTCACGCTCACGGTGGAAATTTACGGGATCTAGATATCTTTGGGACATATATGTCTGATTCTGATGATTTTAAAACTTGGCAAACCATGTTGATTCTTACTGTATCAGATATGACTTATCTTTTCATCGATCTAGAGCGTCAAGTAGCACTTTACAACGGAACGCTTCAGGTAGTAATATCAAAACTTCCCGCCACACCACTAGACTTTCAGTTAAATCAAGATTACAATAACACAGTTAGCGATAACGAAGTTAAACAGAAAGATCTTGTGGTTAAGAAGATCACTCCTGCAGAAATGAAAAAATCCGCTCCTGGGTTTGAAATGATAGTGGTAGTAATCACAGCTGTAGGAATTTCCTATTATAGGGCACGAAAGCGACGTAAGTAAAATTAAAGAAGGAAGAAATAATTTCCTTCACCCTCTCTCTTTTTTAGCTATTCCGATATTATATCTCTGAGCATGATGTAGTCAAGTAGTAGTCAAGTAATTGTTCAGAATTTACGTATTTCGTCCATTTCGAAATTGCCATTATCCTAGATTTATTAAAATCCTGATGAGAAAATGAATTCTGATAAGGATGAAAGTTATTTATCGCTACTATGAACCTGATCAGGGTTTCGAAGAGCTCCAAGCACGAATCTATAATGATGAATTAACAAGAAATCCTAAATCCGCATTTGGGGAAACTACAGCAGAGCAAATTAAACAACGTTATATTGCGGAAAAAAAAGACAAGTTCGGTGTTCGCTATGCATTGGATGAACAGGAAGAACCATTAGCGTATATCCAAACAACATTTAATAAATCTCCCCCTCAAACATGGATTGGTTACCCCTGGGCATTAGAACATTGTCCACCAGAAGTACAAGAATTTCTGTTCGACGAGATGCTTGAGTATGTGGCAAACAAATTTCCAGATAATGAAATTGTTATGGGTTATTTTACAGAAACATGGGAACGACAAACTGAGTTTGCTAAACGTAAAGGATTCTCTCTAAAAGATAAGGCATTCTTCTATTCATTGGATGTTAGTCAAATGAAAAGAGGTACAGATACCGAATTTTCGCCCAGAATGGGTGAAATGAATGATATCCCTTCTCTTATTCAGTTGTGTAAGAGTGATTCAAATATTAAGGAAGCCTTTTCAGATGATGATGCTTGGAATTCTTATTTTAAGAATCGGGTTATACCAGATAATCATTTAATAATGATCTTTAAAGAAAATCTCCTGGTTGCGGCGGGAGCACCCTTACGAGGTTATCTTGAAGATGGAATAATTGTACGATTTACTGCTATTCGTCCTGGATTTGAAGATAGTTGGAAACCTCTTTTAAGGGAAATTGCTCTACATTGCAAGGAGCAGCAATGGAAAGAACCTTTATTATTTAACTCCTTTACAAATAAAGATATAGCATCCAAGGTGGCAGAGGATCTTGGAGCTTCCCTAAATGATATTCAAGTTCTATTCAGCTTAGATTCCAAGAAATAAGGAATTGTTCGTACCCCTACTCTTGGGATTTATTGTTATTAAATTAGAGGATGAATCTCATCTTAGTAGAATATCTCTATCAACAATCCATGCTAATCATTTCTGGTAGTTTTTAATAATTTCCCCTGAATACTTAGAAAGGAATATAGTAAGAACTCCGTCCTCAATTTGCAGATTAGTTGATTCGAGCAGGGTATACATTTTTTCGTCCATCATTCCTACCTTCCAAAAGGGAATCTCTACTTTGACTGGAGAATCTCCATTATTAATTACCGTAGCTATAACCTCATTTTGATATTGTCGAATATAGCAAATTACATCATCTTCCAGGTAAATTGTTCGAAATGATCCTTTTTCCAAAGCTACTGAATTCTTTCTTAGTCGGATTAAAGTCTTATAGAACTCTAACAATGGTTTATTCCATTTAGATTCATTCCAGATCATACATCTTCTGCAATCTGGATCACGTCCTCCTTCTAACCCGATTTCATCACCATAATAGATAGAAGGGACACCAATGTAGGTAAAAAGAAAGATTAAACCCATTTGGATAATTCGTTTGTCATTATCTGCTAACGTATTGAATCGAGGGACATCATGACTGGAGAGGAGATTAAATTGTAGAAGTTGTAGTTGGAATGGTAACACTGAACGGAAGTCTTTCATTTGGCGATTCATCATCTCAGTAGAAAAAAAAGTATGCAATTGTTGACGATGGAATCTACTTCCCGTGATTACGCCAATTTCTTCACTCTGTAGAAGCCACTTGAGTACTGGCTGGTAAAATCCACGATAATTCATGACAGCATCTAACCGAGAACCATTCAGAAGGGGTGTGGGATCAAAAAAATGTTCCCCAAGCAAGTAACATGATGCTTTCACTTTTTTAACTGACCTCCGAAACTCCTCCCATATTTGTTTAAAGATTTCATAATCATCTTGTCTAGCTAGCATATTTGCAACATCAATTCTCCACCCGTCGATATTATATGGCTCTTTCAGCCAATACTGAGCAATAGAATTATCATCACGATAAATCTCATTACACAAATCAGCGTTACTATAATTCAACTTAGGTAATGATTTATGTCCGAACCATGCCACATAATCATTGGGATGCTCATTGAAAGTGTAGAAATTGGTGAATTTACTTTCTTTATTGGTATATGCAGCTTTAAACCAAGTATGTTGATCACCTGTATGATTAAATACCCCATCTAAGATGATTTTCACCTCTTGACTATGTAAAGCTCTAACTAACTTAAGAAATGCCTTTTCTCCTCCAAAATGGGGATCAATCTCCTTATAATTGATCGTATCATACTTATGGTTCGAAAGAGAGGTAAAAATGGGATTAAGATAAAGAGCATTTATTCCTAATGAAACAAGATATGGAATTTTCTGCATTATCCCTTCTAAATCCCCTCCGTAGAAATCTACATGTGAGTATGTTGAATTAGAGGTTTGAGGAAGCTCTCCCCATTTACGTGCAACAGAAGTGCGCCCACGATAGGTATATTCACCTGATTGAACATTATTATCAGGATCTCCATCGAAAAACCGATCAGGGAAGATTTGATAAAAAACAGATTTCTTGACCCATTCAGGATCATCAAAGTCTAATAACAGCTTAAAATTAGTCTGGTCTGTAGGAAGATAAGAAAACATTCCAGCAGAAGTATACCAATATTGAACCTCACTGGTTATGATCATAAACCTGTAACTTAGACTCTTTGTTTTTATCTTATGACAGATTTTATAATAAGTAAAAAAGCTATCAGTCTCTTTTTCTTCCAATTTGAGTGTTAATTCCTCCCCCTCAGGTGCAAAGCAGAGATAAATGGCACGAATGGGATTCACATTATAAACTCTGATTTTAAAGGTAACCTCATCACCAACGCGAGGATTAGAGGGAAAGAGATATTCATCTGTACCATCAGAATGTACTGTTTCTTGCCATGCAATGTGTGCCATTAACTAGTACCTCATTTAAGTTATTAGGGCAATTTAACCTGAAAAGAGATTGTATTTTCAAGGATTACGACATGAAAAATAAAGGTAGGAAAAATTCAGGGATTGGTAAAAAAAAGAAAAAAGGGAGGAGAAGAATTATCTTCTTCTTCTACGGGATACTACGACAGCTGCACCGACAAGAACGATTACTGACAAGAATCCAAACCCTGGGGTTCCACCATCATCCTCGGTAGTAGTGGTTTCCTCATCAGTAGTAGATTCCTCATCGGTAGTAGTAACTTCAGTGGTTGAGGTTGTAGTAGTTTCCACTGGAGCAGTCACAACTATTTCGTATGGTGAACTATCTGCATCATACCTGCTATTTCCAACAGCATCCTCGGCATAGAAGTATACATACACTATACCCGCAGCGCTTGTTGCATCAGAAGGTAAGTCAGCCGTCCAAGAGTCACCTGCACCAGCAGTCATTGATTCTGTGAAAAATGTTGATCCATCAATAGACCAGTACATTGACACCATAGCCACACCTACTCCTGCATCTGTAACATCAATAGAGACAGTTACTGTATCACCCACTTCAGGGGCATCAGGAGTAAAGGTAGGACCTAGAAGGCCGAATAATGGAGCAATAACATCACTACTGGCTATAACGATAGTCGGATAATTTAGCCAGGATCCCATATTGCCAAATGTATCCACACCTCGAACTTGAAGATCAAGATTGTAATCATAGGCAAAAGGTCCAATAGTAGCTGTATAGACGCCAAAACCAACATATGTCATATTGACCGCGCCGTCACCCCAGTTAAGGGTAACAAAGTCTATACCTGTCGCATCACCAATAGAAACACTTACATCAATAGTATCAAGATCATCTGGTTGAGCTGGAGTTGCCATGAAATTGTAGGCTACTGGAGCATCGGCTTCAACTCCTGGAGGAGTGAAATCAGCGAGTTCTAGTCGCATCCAAGCTGAAGAGGTGTTCCAGAAATGAACTGCATTCGCATCAGACGATAAAGTTTTCCAGGCACCACCATTGTAGTTGAGTTCAGCTACTTGCGCAGCTTCATCAAGCCAGAAGAGATCGTAGGTATCTGGATCAGCCCATTGAGCACCAAGGATTGAACCACCAGATCCGTCATCACCATCATTCACCTCGTGTGCCGAGAATTCCTGAGGATTATCGCTACGGAAGGCAGATCCCATCATGTACATTGGATCACGGAAATCTACACCCCATTTAAGCATAGTAGCTTTTGGTACGGCTACTTCCCAACCAAGACCAGCAATCATCTTTACTGGAATTGCATCAGTTGTAGCTTCACCACCACCAGCCCAGAAGAGGGTATTAACTTCACCAGCAACCACAAAGGTTTGATCTTCGTGAGCTAAAGAGACCGCAAAGCCATTTCCACTTGTCCATGAAGGTAAGCGAATTTCATTGCCGCCTACACCCCATTCGTCAACAGTAGAATTGATATCATTCGAAATCTGGAAAACTACACGGGAAGCTAATGTTAAATCACGAACAGTGATCAAGAAGAATACATTAGCGGCATCTTCAAGAATCCTAATTTGAAGAACATCAGCAGTACCATCGGTAGCGACTTGATCATCGGGATCATTATAGATATAATCACCTAATCCATCTCCATCAAGATCAGCACCAGTATCATCGTACATTGGATCATGGAAGATAAATACACCATCACTGGTTACCCAATAGTTACCAGGGAGGGGTGCTAAGCCTGTCCAATCAGCAATATCTCCGTCTATTGTTCGAGAAGGTACATATGCTCCTGAGGGAAGTATGAACATAGATGTGGTACCAGTTTCAACAGTAGCTCCTTTGTCGTCAGCAGCTTCAATGTAGTATTGTACAAAGGAACCTGCTACAAACGGACCGATAGTAACATTCCATTGGTCACCTGTAAGAGCGTTAAAATCAGCTTCTAATGGAGTTCCATCAACGTCATAGTAGACTTTTACTCCTGCAATACTACCGTCAGCATCAGTAGCATTAATTTTCAGATTGACCTTATCATCAGCAGTGACATCAGGGGTAGGAGTTTGCATCTGTGATCCTGCTACGAATTCAGGGAACTGATTACGTAATCCCATGACTGAGGGGATAATGACATTAAACCAATCTAGGTATGCATCAGTAAAATTACCATGAACTGGCATCGGGAGGGTATCATTATACCCACCATTACTACCTGTAACGGCATAGGCTGCGAATTGAGTTGGATAACGGCCATCAAGACCTAACAGAGCGAAGGGAATGATAATTTCTATGGTATCTTCGTCAGCTGATTTAGCTAAATCCCATGCACCAAGATCACCATTTTCAATAGAATGAGTTCCATTCCAGGTGTAGAATTTTCTGTTTGTAGTATCCAGGTCCCACATATTTATCCAGAAATCTGCATAGTGATTTGGATTACCAGAACCAACAGTCAAACCACCAATCCAGGATTCTGATTGATTTTTACCTGAGCTCATGAACTGATCGACATCAAAAGCAAGATGCCAACCGCCATCGAACGCACCACCATCGAAATCTCCTTTGAGGAGGATAGCAATACCTTCTTCAGCTGCAGAAATAGTCATGTTGTGGAAATCACCAAATGCATTTGTTGGATCATCAGCATCGACATACATATCGGCGTTGATAGGCCAATCGGCATCATCTCCGTCAGCTGTCATCGAAACAGTGATAGCAGTAGTTTCAAGATCGAGAACAGCAAAGTTTGAGATAAGATCAGTATCATTACCTTCTAAATCATCATTTGCTGCGACAGCTGGATCATTGGGTGCAATATCTGTTGCTGATCGTGGATCAAATTGCCCAGGTACATTCCCTGCAAACCAAAACGAAAAAGCAATTTTAGACCAGACGTCTAAATCAAAGTCTTCGAAAGCTGCATAAGGAATAAACATTTCCCAAGAGGTGTTCGTATGAGCGGTTTTTAGATAAGGATCCCAATCATCATGATTACCCCAGCTGGCACCATTCCATCGAGCAAATCCGAAGTTATTTTCTTGGAAGTCCCAAGCATAGAAGTTATATTCTGGGAAATACATGCTATTAGCGATTCCCATGCCTCGGCCCCACGAATCAGATGTACCATTATAACCAGAGTCTGGAACTTGATCTACATCAAAGAAAGCACCAAATGCACCATCTCCGGCTGTGGAATTGAAATCACCGTTTATACCGAAATATATACCGGCCATAGTTGCCTTTGCATAGACTTCTTTTATTTCACCTGTTTCATTGACTGAAGGTGCTGAATCATCATCAGTATCATCTATAATTAAATCGGCGGATGTCCAATCACTTAGATCTCCGTCAACTGTGAAGGGATCAGAGGCAGTATCTAATTCAACGACAGCGAAATTTGTAATTACGTCAATATCCGCGCCATCACCTTCATTAACACGATCATTGGGTGTAACTGAAGGATCATCGGGAGCAATCTCGAAAGCAGAGTTATCTGCAACCCAAAGAGAGAAGGCAATTGTACTAGGTTCAGTAAAACCTACAGATTCAAAAGCTGTGAAAGGTATAGCCATTTCCCAAGTATAATTATTGCGTGCAGTCATTACTACTGCATCCCAATCATCATGGCCTTCCCAGCCACCAGCACCGTCGTATCTGGCGAAACCAAAGTTTCCAGGTTGCCAATCCCAGACATAGAAGTTAATTTCTGGGAAGTACATATTGTTACCAACGCTTGTACTTCGACCCCAAGAATCAGATGTACCATTCCATCCAGAATCTGCGGTTTGATCAAGATCGATGAACATTCCCATAGCTGCATCTGTTGCGGTATAATTGAATAGACCTTCAAATGCAAAATACAAGTAGGTTCTCGATTTTGTGACATACACAGTCTGGATATCGACGAATGCATCACCATCAGCTAGTGAGTCGAAAAGTACTATTTCGTCAGTTGTATAATCCCACAGTTGCCCGTCTACATATTTTGTTGGATTTGTTACTGCCAGATCTGCGGAACTGAGCTTATCTACTGAAAGAACGCTCATGGTTCCTGGATTTAAAAGAGGGAGAATTGCCCAGGCAGATATCATAAATATTGTAATGAGCAATAGTGGAGCTACTTTTCTTTTAATTTTCATATTAATTTTCACTCCAAATTGGTTTGTCTCTACTTAGACTTAACGTGAGTTAATTCTAGCACTAGATTTTGCCAAATTTGAAAATTTACTATTGTTTCACTCTTATGCAATATTAAGAGGGAAATTAAATTCCAATCTACGCAAGTTATATAATGATTTTCCTTCCGATTCTCATGAATATTGAAAGAGAAAAACTATCTATTGAGATTACATATTGGTACATACGAAGTAAATTCCGATCTGGGTGTACTCACCCATGTCGTCAGATCTTAAATAAAAAAGAACCTCTAAGTACGTTACAATGAGTAGATTATCTCTTTCGTCTAATTATTAGATCTGGTTTCAATGCAATAACAATAGATACTACAAGAATTAGAGGTACTACCCATAATAATGCTAAATCTGCTAGTGAAGAACGATAATCTGGTGGTGTTGGTGGAATCTTGTAATCAACTTCGATTATGATTGAATCACTTGCTATAGAGTTACCGAATACGTCGGTAGCGACAATATTCAGATGGACTTCGGTATTAGGGAAGAAAGGTCCGAGCTGTGCACTTGGATCAAACAATCTTCCTGATTTTTCATAATAACTTGCACCATAACGATCAACCTTCAAATCCCGTAAAGAGAAGCTCTTCCCTCCATCAATACTAAGATTTATTTGAAGGCTACTGACAAAAGCAGTAGTTAAACCGTATAAATTTCGAATATCAAGGAATGTCTGGATCCGATCGATATCTTGAGTACCATTTTCATCTAAGATACTCCAGTAATGATCAGTAACATTAGTGCCAATTTGCTCTCCTATCCAGTAGTGATCAACCGCACTAGTGTTAATTCGGAGAAAATCATCATCAGTCATGTTATAAGTCAATTCAAAAGGAGTTGCAAGAGATCGATTAAACGTATTTTCTATCCACAAGTCTACAACAAACCAATTAAACTCGGGCGCTTCAAAATCACTGGGGATAATTTCTAGTGACATCAATGATATTGTACCACCTTTATTATTGAACACATCGAATGCGGTTATTGTGTAAAAGAATGTTGCACCTGTCCATCCTGGTGTTAACCATGTGGAATTATACGCTTGTATCCAAGCTGGAAATCGTGCTTCGTAGGTATCATTAGTTCCACTCACCTTTTTCATTATTTCAGAGCCTACTTCTCCATTCGTTGTATAATAATTCACTGTTGGTCTTGTTAATACTCCACCAGATAATCCATCGGGATCAGTGATGTTTGCTCTTATAGAAAATGTCTTATTATCCAATACTGTCAGGGTAGGAGACACGATTCCGTAGGAAGCGACGTTCACGTCTTCAGTAAATATTACAGGCCCTGGAACAGATAAATCAACAGGTATTCCAGAAGTTATCTGATTTCCTGTTAAGTTTCCAACAATATCGAAATATGTAGGAGAAGGTAGAAGTGAGATATTTGTCGTATCTGGATTTGGGAAGGAGATTACAACCATTTCTCCAGAAATACTTCGATCAGGAGATATACTATGCAAAAACAGGCTATTTTCAATTTCGAAATACGCTACAGAGCCTGCCACCTTAACATCTGTAATAATATCCTCATCTAGTACTGTTACTGTATCAAGGGAAGAGAATACTCTATTACCATCCCAGTTTGTTATGACCTGAGTCGCACCTGGATAGTTTAGATCAGTGGAATATATTGCGTAATCCCAATTGAATCCTGACATATCGAGACTTAAATTTATATCAGAATGGATGAAATGTTGCGTATCTCCTCCTTCCTCTAAATCAAGTAGAATTGCGATGCTAGTACTTGTTGTATTAATGAACTGATTCATTTGAACTGCAAAAACTAATGCACTAAACTCTCGTTCTAATCCAGGATCTTCAGCTCCCCAAGCAACGTCATGTCGATCAAATCGATAACCCACAGTGACTCCCGAGATATCCACAGCTTTTTGGTCTTCTGGTAAACCATTTAGTGTTTTGGTATCATTTTCAGCTTCAGCTGAAGCAGAAATTATGTTCGATATCGGAGCAACACCAACATCAAGATTATTTGTACCAAAATCATATTCAATGAATGAATGGAGCATACGAGTACTCTTATTGAATCCTTGTGCACCTGCAGGGATTACTTCATCATAACCAGGATCAGATCCAACTTCTTGAATTCTAGGTTCTTGAGCTTTCCATGCCCAAGCCCCAGAGGAAACATCGACGACATCAGGAAGATCTACCTCTTCACCGGCAATCGTTCCAGTAATATTTTGTTTTGTAATAGTGAATATACCAAACCGTACAAGATCTCCACTTGGAGGACGGATTAAATCTGTAGGTAGAGTGATATTGAGATACCGAGTTAATAGAAGCTGTCGACCAAACAAATCGAAATCAAAATTATCTTGATTCGAGTCTATCGATAAATCTTGAAACGTTTGGTTAGTAACCTCATCGGTAGTAGAATTATATTGCCAGAATTTATTTGTAAGATCGTTCGCGGAAGATATCTCGAAAACCATCTCCCACGCACCTAGTTTATTTACAGCTGCATCTTCACGCGTTGGGAGTAATATCTGACCCCCTGGAAGAGTATCTACAGTTATAAATATACTTACTTTCGACCAGTCAATTGTTTCACGAGCTCTATCATATGGGTTACTAGTATAATTAATGTTATCGTATTCGGTTGCTCCATTACGGATATAATTTTCAATTGTATCATTAGTGACATAAACTCGGAAGGTAGTGCTATCCTTTGTCAAGTTGTGTTGGATACTAAACATCCGGAGGTTGGTTGTATAATCATTTGCAGCCCAGGTTTTGTGATAATTAGTCCATGGTTCATCAGGACCCTTGGGAATATCCCACGGAATATCTAAATACACTTTTTCTCTCGTAGGGACGAATTCACGTGATTCTCCTGTTATTGGATGTTGGTACTCATAATTAACATGTTCAGTGATCTCATCTGCACCAAAATCTACTTCTAGCCAGCTATGAATCATTGAAGTATTTCCCATTAGTTCAACTGTACCATCATCTCCTATAACATCAAAGATTGCACTATGAATATCATCTGCCTCTCCTCCTGCATCTGCTGTCATGAAATCGTTACATGTAAAAGCAGTCACATTAAAAGCATAATCAGACAAGTCTTGGGATTCAGAAATACCCAAATAATGCCAAGGTAGGGCTGTATACACTGTGCGTGTCTCATCGCTGTAATAAGTGATTGTGGTAGTATTTTTCCCGGCACGAGGATCGTAAGCGGAGGCATCATTCCCAAATAGCCCGAGTACTGTATCAAGTAATCCAGTATCTTCAACACCATTTATTAAACCCGACGAATTCATGAATAAAAGTTCGTTATCCCATGTGTAGCCTTTTTCATCTCCGATAGGGTCATAGATCTGCCATGAATAATTCCATGTAAATTTCGGATCCATAAATACTCGTGCAGCGCTGAACTTTTGCCGTTTATAGGTGAAAAATGAATTATTCGGATATTTATCATTCGCATCCCCTGTATCAAAAGCGAATACTAAATCGACTCCTCCTAGATCAGAGTGATATCCCTTACTCCAAAATCTCCCTGGATCTCCCCGCATTGTTGTATTTATGAATAAATGTGTATTATTCATTCCAAACTCCATATCCAGAAAATCAAAGTCTGCATCTTCAGGTTGAGCTCTTCCCAGTACAGTGATTGAATCATGTGCAGGATCTTCATATCTCAGGATAGGGCCTTCTGTATTAAATTTAAAGGGTAATTCTGGTACTTGGATTTTTGTTTCTAACTTTACTTCATTTACAGAAGGGGCATTTACCTGTGGTAATTCTTCGAAGGACGAAGCAGGATCAATATTCACATTATAAAACAGCGCTTTCGAAATAGTAAATGGTAAAACTAGCGAGAGAAGAACTACACTTAGAACAAGCTGTTTTCTCTTCATGTTAGGATCCTCCTTGCCGTGGAGCAATTACTTGTGAAATTAACCTAATTATGGCAATTATAAATGGAATTCCCAGCAATACTAAGAGAGCTGTATTTTCATCTCCCACGAGTGGATACCCCCCACCATATACTGTAGGATTCACGACCTGCATGAGGATACTAGCTTGGCTAGTTACGTTGATCAGCACTTCCTCTCCAGATACTGTTTCATTTAATGTTAAAAATTGAAATGTGAAGTTAATAAAATAATTATCAACCATATCAGGAGCTTGTAGCTTTAACGAATAACTTCGGCTCTCAAATACTTCAAATTCGTCATCTAACGAATAAAACGTTGTTTCATTAGTTGATAGGCCTTCATCAACTGCACCAGGAACTAATGAACCGCTAACGATAGTAAAGCTTTTAGGAATACTATACGCCATTTTTACATCCCATGCTTTGGCTCCTGAATTAATAACGGTCACTTGAAGGATGAAAGAAGTATTGGGGTTTATTTCTTCTACAGAGAAGGTTGGTTGGATACCTATTGTCGTGGGAGGGATGGGTAAAGGAAAATCTACTTCTAACCATGCTTGTGATTCTCGTGGAAAATGAATTGTATTCCCCTGTCCTCCTGGTGACCAATCTGATAAAGCACTAATCTGATCCTCTTTAGTACTATATCCAATCATATCATAGATATCTGGATCTTCCCATGCAGTAACTAGATTTTTCTCTGCTTCATCTTCGACATCTGCCTCATTTACTTCATGGGCCCCGAACTCTATGGGGGCATCAATCCTATATGCTAGTGCTAAAAAGTGTAATTTTGCTCCAGCATTGATTTCCCCGTTCTCTAAGCCAATTAATTCTTCTAATCGGGCTAGTTCAAGAGAGACTTCAAACGCATTATAATTCTTATTTGCACCAACCTGAATCATATCTGGATCATTGGTATCTGTGGCTAATTCATAATAAACAGTATTTTCTTCACGGGTAGTTAATAGACCAAATGGATCGGCTATGGTAACTCCAACTCCTATTCCTGGCCAAAAGGGTATATTTCCTTCATTACCGCCAGTAGTCCACGTCCAACTTCCTTCTTTCTTTGTTTTGTAATCTGGTAATTCATCTGACAAAATATGAACGACTACTTTCGTTTGATCTGAAATAATTCTCATTTTTACAAGAAGATACATATTGGAGATATCTGTGGTTACACGGAATTCTAATATATCTGCGCATCCCGCTGGAACGCCTTCAGGATAGATTAATGGCCCATATCCTACATCATCTCCCGAAAAATCGGTATAAATGAATTGACCTGCAATACTGTCACTTGTTCCTTGAGGAGGACCATCACCCAACCAATCAGATGGATTTCCATCAATCGTAATCGTTAGTGCGGATACGGGATTAAGAATTAAAATAGAGTTTATCGTCAATAAGGTTAATAATCCCAGAAGAAAAGAATATTTGGATGATTTGTCAAGATTCATAAATTAGGCCTCATTTTACTCATAAGAACTACTTTCTATCGATTAGAACTCTTTTCGAAATTAGATAGATGTATACTTTTATCTTTTTTTAGATGAGAATCTGATTTCTTTGTCAAGATTCTTATAATTTTTGAGTACCTTAGTATAACCATAGAGATTCAGAAGAAAAAATGTATAAGATTCAGAGCTGAAGTGAGGATTAGAGGATTTGATTCATGAAAAATTCACAACCCGCTGTATCTCATAAAGTTTCTCCGCATAGACACTGCTTTTCCTGTGGGAAGGTTGTTTCTGTATCTAGCGACTACTGTTCTCCAGATTGTGAGATGCGGGATCAACAACGAGTAAAAGATATTGAATCAATTAAATTTAGTATGAGATTAGTGATAATATTAGTAGTAATTGCTTTGATTCTAAATTTCCTCTTACCGATGTTGTTACCTTGAAGTGAGAGTTGATCTATGCAAAAGCTACGAAGAGATAGTTCAGGAATAAAGGTCAATGCACAAGAATTACTCAAAATTACTCCTGTTCAGAATCCATTAGTAGAGGTAAAGGAGTATGATAGTGGTGAAATTGGACTGGTTCTTAAATCTGTACCATCTAAGAAACGTGGATTCTTTTCAAAGATTTTTTCAGTTCCTACTGGTCGGAAAATTGTACTAGACGAAATGGGAACACATTTTTGGAAACTCTGCGATGGTAAAAACAGAATAAATGACATAGTTTCGGAATTTCAAAAGGAATACAATATGTCTGAACTCGAAGCACGAATTTCAATCTCAATCTTTGTGGAAAACCTATCGAAACGGCAATTAGTGGGATTCATATTGCCCCACTCTCTGAGGCAAAAGCATTCACGAGATATCAAAGAATTTGAAAAAATAACTGTCGATGATTTACCTAAAGGTGTTAAATAGAACTCATCTCCATCTGGTGCATAATTTGAAAAAGTTCTCTCTCTTGATAATAGGTCTTCTTACAATAGCTATTCTTGGGGGAATAAATCAACTCTTATTCATTGACATAAATTTGTCTCAATCACCAGAAAATCGTTTTGAAATTTCTCAAGGATTAACTACAAGTATTTTCTTACAAGTTAATGATTCAAATGGTTTTCCTGCAGCAAATACATCAATATGGTTATACAAAGAAATAATTCACGAAACTGGCCAGTTTGAATATCAACTTGCATCTTACCCAGCAATAACTGGTAATCAAGGAAATGTATCAATTCCTATAATTGTCAGCGGTACCACCTTTTACCTACTAGCAAAAAAAGATTCTAACTCTTCATTAATCAATATGAGCTCGGTAAGATTAGTACTAAATCAATCACAAGTATTAAATCTGACTTTATCTCTTCAGGAAATGCATCAAGTAGACCTAGTTGGCCCTTATTGGTTAACGAACTCCCCCCAAATCGAGTATCATGCTATAGAGATGGTAGTAGAAAATTCCTTATTGAATTTACCAGTTTTTGGTTCACCATTTGATAACACCGAATTTGAGGACCAGATGTTCTTACCAGCGACAGATGGATTCTCTCTTCATATAAAAATTTATGGAACAGGTTCAGAGATTCCTTACAAAACGTCGGAATATCAAAGTAATGAAATTACTGAATTCATAACCCCCACGAGTTTTTCAGTTTCAGCACTCTCTATCAGTACGAGTATGAAGGAGATTGAAGACTATCAGCAAGTTGTTTTGTCAGACTTACAGGAACTTGAGCGTTTGGGATATTATACTTTGATCTATAACGAAAAGATGGATCAGATCATAGAGGATCTCTTGGATGCTCAAGAGAATCTTGAGAGTGGAGATTACGAATTAGCCCATTTTTTTTTACGTAAAACCTACCTTAATCTCCAAAGCTTGGAAGAATCCCTAACTTATGTTAATCGGATATCACAAGACAATGTATTTCTTCTCTGGACTATTTTTGGACTATTTGCCCTGATATTAGCGTGGTTTTTCTCTGAGAAAATCATGCAACTTATATCATTGTATATTATACTTCATACTTGTCTTACAGTATTTCTATACTTTTTCTTCCCCGCAATGAGGTCATTAAATACCAATGATCTTCTAATCTTCCCACTTGTAGTAATTGGAAGTGTCTATTTATTTTCAACAGCAATTACGAAAATGCTCAAAGAAGACCGCTCTGAGGAGCCACAACTATTTTCGGTGTTCATCTCAAGTTTCTCGATTTCAAAGCGTAATTTGAAAAGAAGAAGATTACGATCTGGCCTTACAACCATAAGTATAGCAATAATGATATTTGCATTTATTGCATTGACAAGCTTTAGCACACGTCCTCAGATTGCTCATCAAGGAATCCCTACTAGTGGAGGAATTCCGGACATAGATGGGATTATGATCAGAAACGTTGACTTTTCGGTGGATTACACATCAACCACAGTTCCTTTTGCTGATTTTTCTGACTTTCGCTCTGAAATAACCCTTCCATCAAGCCTTGGTTTGACTATTGCTCATGCTAGTGAACGATGGGAAAATACCCCGATTTGGGATGTTTTTGGATCAGGGGCTTTAACAGATGGATCACACAGGTTTAATGTGTCAGGAATTATGGCCTTTGACTATCAAGATGAACAAGCTTTCTACGATTTCAGTCAAATTGTCATCTCGGGTAGAGTGCCAAATTATTCTGATGAAGCTCTTGTACCTTCGAATTTAATAAAGCTAGGCTTTTCAATCAATGATTCGATCCTAATAACTGACAAAACTACTCAAACCACTTTCGGAGTGAAGATTTCTGGTTTCTTTAATGAAAATCAGTATAAGTCAGTTTCCGACCTTGATGGAAATTCTATGCGGCCTCAAGTAATAAGTCAGTCAGAAGTCGGGCCAATTACCCTTCTTGCTGATATTAATCACTTAATTTTCATCACAAGTGACAAAGCTGAACTATTACCTTCGATGGAATTAAATCGAGTCAATATAAACCTTGAAGAGGGAACACATTCAGATTATAGTTTTCTTGGGGATTATTACGTAGTGTCATTTGGATTCGAGGCATGGATAAAGAGTAAATCATCTGTAGTTAGGTATTATTATGGGGAGGTAGTAATAGTTCAAGGTGTGGAATCAATAGTTCTAATAATGATAGTTTCTGGTCTTACAATAGCAAACGTCATGTATAGACGTATTTTAGAACGGAAAAAGGAAATTTACACTCTGAATGCCATCGGTTTAAATCCTGCTAATATCACGTTTATTTTCTTAGGAGAAAGTCTAGTAATTGGGATTCTCAGTGGAGTTATTGGCTACATTCTTGGAATTAGTTCGTATACATTTTTCATTGTGCTAAACATCCCTCTACTCGTTACTCCGAAAATTGAGGTTATCTGGGCTGTTGTTGCAATGTCTTTATCAATACTTACCGCAGTTATTAGCTCTGTAATACCTTCTTATCAATCTGCAAAAGGTATATCATCCATGCATTCTAGAAAATGGTCAAAAGATAAAAAAACAAGTCCCGTCCGCGAGGAAGGAATCTTTTCATTTTTGATCCCAATACGTATCCATCATTCAAATACGGATAAATTCCTGAATTTTATGGAGACAATTTTTACGTCTGATGATGTCGAAAAAATGACCTACCAACAAAGAGATGTCCAAATAATTGAAAAGAACACCATTGATACATATACGTATCGATTGATGTATGATCTCAGAGTGAGCAAGAAAGGCCACTCGAGAGCTTTTCCAGTGGAATGCGAAATGTTTCTAACGAAGACTAGTGCGTATTTTTATGAAACTCACGTCACCTGTTATTATCCAGCTAAATTTGGCCAACCACCTCGAGGTTATGAGGCCCTTGTTGAACTAGTTATTTCACATATTCGAAAAAAGGTTCTTATTTGGGATACAAAATCTCAAACTTCTGTGTCTAGATGAAATCTTTAGAGATCAATTACGATTGGTAATTCTTCTGAAGTAAGTTCAACCTTCATACGTTTCTGAGTCTGTGTAATATCACCATCTCGGAGCCAAGAGACTTTGTCAGCAATATCAATCAGCTTCAGATCATGGGTAGTATTTATCACAGTAACACCAGTTTCTTCATTTAACTCACGAAGTAATTCAACAATTTGAAATCCTGTATGAAGATCTAAATTTGCAGTTGGTTCATCTGCAAGTAAAATTGTTGGCTCATTCGCTAATGCACGGGCAATGGCAACTCGTTGTTGCTGACCGCCACTTAATTCATTAGGTTTATGATCAAACCGGCCTTCGAGTCCTACACGAGTCAAAATATCTTTACCTCGTCTTTTTCTCTCTGATAAAGGAACTCCTTTAAAGATTAAAGGTATCATAACATTATCTAACGCGGTTAACACAGGTATGAGGTTGAAAGATTGAAAAATAAAACCAATTTGATATGCTCGTACCGACGCGAGGTCTTTAGATCGCATTCCCACTAAGGATTCATCATTGATTAAAACTTCGCCTTTTGTAGGTGTATCGAGTGCTCCCACTATATTGAGTAGAGTAGTCTTTCCACTACCAGACGGTCCCATAATGACACGATATTCTCCATATTTAATCCCCATATTTAATCCACGTAATGCATGAATATCCTCACCTTTGAGGTGGTAGGTTTTCCAGACATCAGTTAACTGTATCGCCATTTCACTACTATTTGCCATACTTATCCTCTCAACTAATCGCTGTTACCTGGATGTCCACCCGAGACTCATCGCGTTCTACTTTTCCATTTCGAATCCATACAATACGATCGGAAACATCTATCATTTTGAGATCGTGAGTTGCAGTAACCACCGTTGTTCCACGGTCTCGATTTAATTCCTTTAATAATCCAATAATTTCTAAGCCTGTTTCAAGATCTAAGTTTCCTGTGGGTTCATCTGCAAGAAT
>JAEOTM010000040.1 GCA_016839815.1 Candidatus Hodarchaeota archaeon | reverse complement strand
ACATTGAATCTTCCCGCCCTTATCCCAACGTCTAATCGTTTTGATGCACACTCCAAGTCGTTTAGAGGCTTCTCCAATAGTTACATAGTGTTTCATGAATTCTATAGTCCACAATCCTTTATGGTCACCCCAAATTTTTGACTACAAGTGTCTAGATTTAAGGAAAAATCAATGAACTGTTGATAACCCTTCATTAATCTTGATAAATTTAGAGGTTATGATGAATAAGTTACTAGCTCCCTAGACAAAGGTCGATTTGCTCATGAACCACAAGCTTTTCCAATACTAAAGAATAATGGAAAACTCACACGTCCAGTAAAAATGATCTGATAAAGAAAGACTGCTTGAAAGTAGCAGAAAATTGTACTGGTGAAAATACTATTCAAGATATTGTTAGAGCCACAAAATTGTCTCTGGGAGTTTGTGAAGCATGTATCAAAAAAACAACCTGCCCTAACATGGATAAATATTGATGGTTTTCATGAGGTGGATTTTTTAAAAGAATTTGGAAAAGAGTTTGATATACATCCACTTACCTTGGAAGATATAGTCAACACCAACCAATGCCCTAAAGTAGAACAAAATGGAGATTGCCTTTATATATGCCTAGTATTAATAAAAAAAAAGAAGAAATAGATATTGAGTAGCTGGGTTGATGGATATCTATCTATCAATTATAAGCTACAAATTGAATGAAGTTATGAAAGTATTGACTATTATTGCTACGATAGCTATCCCCTTGACTGTAATCCCTGGAATTTATGGAATGAATTTTAGATATTTGCCTGAGACTGAATGGGCTGGTGGCTATCCAATGGTTCTGCTAATAATAATATCAATAGTAATCATTATTGGTATACTTCCGGAGAAAGAAATGGCTATAAATTTTAAATGCATTCTACTATGAAGAAGGTAAGACAAAATGGAATTACAGACAAGTGATAGAATACTAATTTTGGCTCCACACCCCGATGATGAGATTCTAGGCTGTGGGGGGGTTATTATGAAGGCTTTTAAGATGGGACTTCCAATACAAATTGTTTTTCTTACCTATGGTGACAGTAATGAATGGTCATTTATGAAACATCGTAAATATCCAGTAATAATCCCTCAACAAGTTAGACAAATGGGACTAATTCGATATAAAGAAGCAATGGAAGCTACTAAACTATTAGGAGTTCCAAGCAACCAAGTAATATTTCTTGGCTATCCAGACTTTGGTACCCTGAGAATCTGGCAGTCACGTTGGAAACACAGACCTCCCTTACGAAGTTTATTCACTAAGGTAAGAAAGGTACCATATGAGAATGCCTTTAGACCAGGCGCTCCCTACAAGGGTGAAGAAATACTTGATGATCTAAGAACAATCATAAAACAGTTTCGTCCCACTAAAATCTTTCTTTCACACTGGAATGATTTTAATACTGACCACCAAGCATTATATTTGTTTACTAGAGTCGTTTTATGGGATCTAGAAAAAGAGATTAGTCCAAAAATTTATCCTTTTCTGATTCACTTCGATAAATGGCCTTACCCTCGAGTTTATCAACCATTAGATCCTCTTGAACCTCCCAAAAGCTTAGAAAACTCTATAAAATGGGAAAAACTGGAGTTAAATCTTGAAGAAATCAGAAGTAAATATTATGCATTGGATGCCCATAAAACACAAATAAATTCTAATCAAAAGTACTTGCATTCTTTTATTAAGACTAATGAACTCTTTGGAGACTACTCAATTATTTCTACAAAAGAGATTGATTCTCCTACATCAATAGAAAAAGGAGTAATATCTACTGTTCTACCTTCTGAAGAACTAGAAGAAGGGCCGGAATTTTTAGCCATTGAAGATGAATCAATACATTTCCATAATGATCATTTTACTGTATCAGTTAGATTGTCAGGATTAATCTCAAAAAGGAAGAGAGATAAACCAAAAGGTTGGGTAACGAAAAAAATTGAAAGGTTTCTTCCAGTGACAAAAGAGGGCACTATTCTTTCAGAGACAAAAGAGGGTCCTATACCTGCCTCTGTACCAAGCATTTTCCCTAAAAACATAGTTGTAGCATTTCATATATTCGGGTATCGATATGATAGACCATTTAGGGACATGCCAAAGTTCTGGATCAGAGTAGGCAGAAAGAGATACACTTTTTTCGATTTGGATAAACAAATGTCTCAAATAATAAAAGTAACCCGGCAAGGGTCGGAAATAAAGGTATCTCTACCTTTAAAAATGCTAAAATCTCCAGATTTCATTTTAGTTAATGTAAGAAACTATATGAGTATTTATACGATTGATTGGGTTCCATGGAGAATAATCAAAATAGAAAAATAGTTTTAGAGAGCTGATGTTTCTCTTGACATTTTTATTTCTCTTAATAGCTTTTGAGAGGAAACAAGAAAATTTCGAAAATCTCACTAAATCAAAAGAAAGCCATTAGAGTGTTATTTTGCCGGTAGATTTATTAATAGTCTGGGGATTGGTTATTAACCAATCATTAAATGTGATTAACTAACCGTTATTGCAAAATTTGTAAACTGATTGATGGTGAAATAAAGTGGTCCACCCGAATGAGATTCCTCTGTATCCTGAGGCGGTTCCAAAGACGATTGATTATCCAAAAATTCCTCTTTTTGAGATTCTAGATCAAACTGTTAAAGAATTTCCGGATAATCCCGCCCTTGTTCTTGAATCAGGAAGCTTTGATAAAATTGGCAAAGTGACTTATCATGAACTAGGTGAGCTGACGGACAAATTTTCAGCTTTCTTGGTTGATAAAGGAATAAAACCCGGAGACAAGGTTGCTGTTTTCCTTCCTAATATGATCGAATTTGTTGTTGCTTATTACGGAATTCTTAAGGCAGGAGCAACAGTAGTCAGTCTGAACTTTCAATATCCAGTTAGTGAACTAACAGGTCAACTAAACCAAAGTGAGGCCCGAGGCATCGTTTGTGCTGATATGATAACGTCAGGAGCACAACCGTACGAGATCTGTAAGGAAGCTCGTGATCAAGGTAATACGCCCTTAGAATT
>JAEOTM010000108.1 GCA_016839815.1 Candidatus Hodarchaeota archaeon | reverse complement strand
GTATTCGCAATATCATTTCTTGCCTTCAGAACTTTGTTAATCAAATATAAATCGAAGAATGAATCAGTCTGAATTATGCTCAAACGTGCGATCTCAAAGTCCTAATTCCTTAACAAAAGTGTAGAAAGCATTCTTGCTACTAATCTTTCTTTTCCTCAAATAATCTGGCTTCCAAGTCTTCCCCCTGCCCTTAGACGCAAGGTAGAATCCCACGGTATGAGGATACTGTTTTGCTATTACTGAACTCAGGAGGGCTTTTTCTAGCTCAATTATCCTTCCAGTCTGACTTTTCCCTTTCTTTCGGTCAAGGTATGTGACTCCATATTTCCTTAATGTTCTTCCCTCATTACCATGACTAGGTAAGTATACAATCCAGTCGATCTCAATGAAGTGAAATTTAAAAGACGGCACGAGATGAACCCCCGGGTGAATGTAATTAATATCAGGTATATCAATATGTCATCCATAGCGCGAAGCGTGAATGCAAGCGAGATAATTATAAAGTTATTTTTTTCTAAGTTGAATTAGCTTTGTAATAATTTATATTGATATGCAAATAGGAAAGATGCATTTATTGCTAATGTATTTACATATTTTCATAATTTAGGAACCTTTAAAGAAATTTGATTAAAGAAGTAAATTAGTAGTAATATATATATGCCTTTTAACTGAAAAACATAATTAATTGATTCTGATGAGGTCAAGTTCTGTAGAATCCTTTGTGTATTTCTAATACCTGTGTATGACCGGAAGATCTGAAATGAAAGGTAAATTCATCATTCTATTAATCCTAGCGTTCTTTTTATCAAATGTCAGAAATATTCAAGCTGATCCGAGTGTAACTTCATTATCTGATATAGAACAGAATCCAGTTAGTGGTGGACAGGTTGGAAATATCATATTTGTTAAAGGTGAGGGCGTTTCTTCGGGGTCAGAAATTCAGCTTTACTGGGATATAATTAAGGAGTGGGATGGTAAAGAGGGTCTGATTAATAGCAGTATTGGACTTCCAAATGGAGATTTTGAGGTATCATTTAGTATTCCCGAGACGGTTTACGGTTATCATTATCTATGGTTTAAGGAAGTTGGTACAACCGTAAAAATATTTGGTCCCATTCAGTTCGATGTTAATGCTTCAATGACTTTGAATCCTAAACGTGGACTAAAAAATGACATTGTGACGATAAATGGGTTTGGGTTCCATGCAACCACTAGTATTAATTCAATAGAGTTTGATGGTACACCTATTGACACTAATCCAAGTGTTCCTACTACAAATGGAGTGGGTTCATGGACTGCTACATTTGAAGTTCCCGATGTGGGTAAAGGAGAATATGATATCATTGTAGCGGACACCTTTGGTTCATCTACTTCTACTCTTTTCAATGTAAGTCCTGTAATAACATTAAATCAATTGAATGGTTCTGTGGGAAATGTTGTTCAGGTGAGTGGACGAGGCTTCACACCTTCAGGTACTGTCATTTCTGTTACTTTGGATGGAATCGATTGTGGTGTTTTAGATGTTGGAGACTTGTCTATTAATACCAATGGAGCCCTCACGTTTGATTTAGTTGTACCCAGTGTAAGTAAAGGAGGAAAAGCATACTCGCTATTTGTTTTAGATAATGGTGGTCAGAGTTCCAACATTGGTTTCTACGTTATAGATATTCCAGCCATACAGTTAGAGCCAAGATTTGGTAGTCCTGGTGAGATAATCGGCATATACGGTTCTCACTTTACAGCTTTTGGAGAAGATGTAGTGATAAAATTCAACGGGAACCAAGTGTTGACGCTGGAGCCTAACTCGAATGGAGAGATAACAGGTGTTTTCTGGGTCCCCGCCCTACCTAGTGGAGTTTTCCTAGTTGAAGCAGAACAATCAAATTATAATATCCAGGCGACTGAATCCTTTAGAGTAGGGACAATTTCAGTATTACTTGCACCAATAAATGGATCTACAGGGACGCTTGTCTCACTCACTGGAATAGGATTTACCGCTCAAGGAAAATGGGACGCGTTCTTCGATGATATCCAACTTTTTTCAAATATGGATGTGAGTGGAGATACAACATTTTCTGGATCTTTTTACGTTCCAATAGTAGATACTGGAGCACATTCGATTACAGTAATTGATGTAAGTGAGAATATTGAAGTCGTAATACCTTTTTATGTAGATGGAAATACATCCCTTGAGATTAGTCCTCAATCAGCACCAATCGGTTTCAATATTTCAATCGAGGGAGAATATTTCTCAGAAAGTGGTGGTACTATTGGAGTAAATTTTGTCATCTACAACTCTACTGATTCATTCACAATGAATGTTTATGAGAACACAGGTTCAGTGACCACTGGATCAAATGGAGAGTTCTCTGCATGGTGGATTATCCCTGAAAATCTTGAGTTAGGACAATATTGGATTAATGCAACAGATGAAAAAGGTATGAACTATCAAGGAACCTTTAAAGTTACAGCAAAATTCTTAGAAATATCAACTCGTGAGTCCGTTTATTATAGAGGAAATATTGAGAGTAAACGCATTGTTAGGTTCAATATTGAAAGTTCGTTTGAAGAAGTAGGCTCGTATATAGTAATATCCGATTCCAACGACTTTAATCAATGGAGAACTGACGATTTCGATTTTTGGTTAGAGAAAGAGGTGACATATATTGTGCCCATTTTTTCTCAGACATCACTAGGTGTACCTATGACCCTCGATGAATACGCACCAATTGGCAATTGGACTTGGACTTGGTACAATAGTGATGATGAGATTCTCGCTTTGGGAGCATTTCTTGTTGAAGAGGATCCTGTAATAGACGACGAAGAAAATGGGGATAACGTAACTGATGAAGTTATTACTAATCTTCAACAAGAGATTCAACAGTTAAAGGAAATAATTGAGGAACTTACCATGGATTTACAGGACGCAATGATAGTGATTAACGATATTTCGAATGCTGCAAATGAATCTCTATATGAGTTCGAATCCTCTTTAGAGGAAGCGCATAATGAAGCAACGGAAAGCAGGTCAATGTCCGGAGAAGCGATAGTAGAGGCAGAAACAGCAAAAATAATTGCAGGAAATGCGAATTCGTTAGCTGAAAATACTCAAACTATTGCGAATCAAATTAATGAAACCTTGAGCGAATTGAAAATAGAGATGGAAGAGACAAAAAAGAACACAGAACAAGCTTTGAACTCTGATAATATATTAAAAATAATTGCGTTTATTTCTCTTCTCCTATCTATAGCAGCAGCAGGTCAATCCTATTTTGGTTTTTTTAAATTTAGTAAATAGATGTGCTCACACTTTACCGCTTTATTAATTCAGGTTTGCTTCAGAGTCAATATACCTTATTTCCTGTCCAATGGCTTTATTATTAAAAATGATACCAACATTCGACCTGACTAATATCGCTGAAACCCACGAAGCACTCATTTGACCATTCATGTCTCCAGAAAAAAAATTCATTTTTAATTGCCCTTCTACTGTATTTGGTTTTGTATTTTTTACTGAAGCACCTATCCTAATCCAATCTCCTTTTTCAATAAGCAACCTATAGATAAACAGGAACATCTCTTTAGTTAGTTTTAATTTTCCTAATTTATCAATTCTAATGAAGTCATCATCAACTTCGACTATATTAAATCTGTAACTTTTTGAAGGATTAAGTAACATAGAT
>JAEOTM010000018.1 GCA_016839815.1 Candidatus Hodarchaeota archaeon | reverse complement strand
GTGTTTATGGTGGTAAAGAACTTAATTGGTTAGCGAGTGGCTATGAAAAACTATTTCGTGGAATTCCAATTCTAATTTTAATTTTTATCTTCGCTTTCGGAATGCCTGATTTATTTTGGTATATACTACATCCGCTTAGTAGAGTCCAAGCGAGTGTTATATTAGCGCTAGCTCTTCGTAGTGGAGCATATCAATCTCAGATTTTCCGCGGAGCTATACTGTCTGTTGATTTAGGACAAATGGAAGCCGCCCGATCGTTAGGAATGAATCGGTTTAAAGGACTTCGACATGTTTTATTACCCCAAGCCTTACGCTTAGCGGTCCCAGGTTGGTCTAATGAGTACGCCGTTGTGATTAAAGATACATCATTTGCGTTTGAAGTAGGTATTATCGAAATGACCAAATGGGCTTATCGGTATGGAACAAATTATCCAGAACTGTGGATTTTGTCAATGGGTGTGCTCGCAGTCACTTATTTCTTATTTACTTTCCCTGTGACAAAGTTGTTTGGTGAACGACAAACTAAAAAACTAAAAACTCTAGGTATTGGAGGTAGTTAAACATAAATGAACCTGTTTTAGAATTAAATAATGTATGGAAATCCTATGAAGATTTAGAAGTCCTGAAGGGTATATCATTCAAAGTATTAGAACGAGAAGTTAAAGTTATATTCGGACCAAGCGGTTCTGGAAAAAGTACGTTACTTCGGTGTATTAATATGTTAAATCCTCCAGATAAAGGAGATATCTTCCTTAGAGGAAAGAACCTTAAAGATCCAGAAATTAATCTTAATACTATTAGGGCAAGAATCGGTATGGTGTTCCAACACTTTAACCTTTTTGCGCATCTCAAAGCATTAGATAATGTCAGTCTTGGTTTGCGTAGGGTTAAAGGTTTTTCAAAAGAAGAAGCTCGTACAAAGGCACTTGAAACTCTAGATCGTGTGAAAATGACCAAATGGGCCGATCATTATCCTGCCCAATTATCCGGTGGACAAAAACAGCGCGTCGGTATTGCTCGTGCTTTGGCTATGGAACCAGATGTAATTTTGTTTGATGAACCAACCTCTGCCTTAGATCCTGAACTAATCGGTGATGTGCTTCAAGTTATGCTGGATATTGCAAAATCTGGCACTACAATGATAGTAGTCACTCATGAAATGGGATTTGCAAGAGCTGTTGCATCAGAGATGATCTTCCTCGGTGAAGGTGCTATATTAGAACGTGGAACACCTCAGCATTTCTTCACTTCACCCAAATCCGAGCGTGTAATAAAATTTCTCGAACAACTTGATATTTTATATGGTGGACATGATAAACTTTTAGAACTCTCTAATGGTGAAGAAAACAAGTGATATTTCAAACTCGCCCAAATCCGTTCGAAGAATTTCTTAAAGTACTAGGATTTTGGGATCATCTTTTTTCTGGTTTTATCACAATGATATGGCTCTATGGATTAGCACTTGTGATGGGTTTCTTTCTCGGGCTTTTACTTGCTATTCTCCGCCAATATGGGGGAAAAATTTTTTCACGAGTATCTACAATATATATCGAAATTATACGTGGTACACCATTACTTGCACAGTTATTACTCTTATTTTATTTACCAACTAGTCTGGGTATTCCTATAACGGGATGGGAGGCTGAATATAACTTTACATTGTTG
Source organism: Candidatus Hodarchaeota archaeon (assembly GCA_016839815.1). GTDB lineage: Archaea > Asgardarchaeota > Heimdallarchaeia > Hodarchaeales > Hodarchaeaceae > Hodarchaeum. The sequence goes on along the minus strand of JAEOTM010000018.1, from coordinate 1,964 downwards.
GAAAAGGATATAACACTTACATTCTTTAATCAAGCCATTTTTATCGGCATCATCACACTAGGTCTAAATAGTGCGGCATATCAAGCAGAATATTTCCGTGGAGCTATTTTGTCTGTTGGGGAAGGACAAATCATAGCAGCCGAATCCATTGGTATGTCTCGATTAAGTGGAATCTACCATGTCGTTTTACCACAGGCTCTGCGTCGCGTTATCCCTTCATGGTCAAATGAAGCAGCTTATCTTCCTAAATATACAGTAGTAGTCTATTTTATTGGAGTAAAAGAACTTTTTCGTGAAGCGTATTATATCTTGACGCATCCTTATATTTCAGTGACTCCACTTACTATATACATTGTTATAGCTATAATATTTCTAATTATGATCTCACTCATTTCAAAAGGTTTAGATGTTCTTCACAAACGGACAGGAATTCCTGGTTTGTAATAAAGGTGTTTTTAAAAATAATTTTGTGATTTCGATGTGTTATTATATTATAACAACCTTACCAAAGGATAGTAATATTTTAAGTTTAAAACCACTCTTTGAAAAGTTCAATATGAGTTTTAAACCTCTTAAGAATAAAAATTTAGAATCTCAATTACGACCAGGAGAATTATACTTTAGAGCAACGAATAAATATTGTGATTGTGATACAATATTAGGTTCTCGAAATCGCTCTCAAGAATATGAGAAGCTCCTTAAATCTAAGAAGATCAAGACTCTGAGAAAAAAAAAATGGTCGGATGATGAGATAGATAATTGGATTATGGAGAAAATCACTTCTAAGTACCATAAAAAGGATTTTAAGAAAACTTCTTTAGAAGTTGATGAAGAAATCAATAATTGGATAGATTTTGTAGAAAATATCTTAAAAAGTGTTAAAAGAATAGGATTACTAAAGCATTGGTATAAATACAATCTAGAAAAAGAAGAATTTGAACTAAAGAGGACAGAACAACAAAATCTAAAAGATCTTTCAGCAGAAAAGATTTTAAAGTTAGAAGAAGATGTGTTATATGAATTTTTTCCCTCATATTCCTATTAAAATAAATAATTACTCTTTATTTTATTTTTTTCATATAGTTCTCTAATTATTTTTTTGTAGTATGGTTAATTATCAAGGATTAGAATAAACACAAAATGGTTAGTATGAAAATCGTTGATTTACGATCAGATACGGTTACAAAACCATCTCCTGAAATGTGGGAATATATGAAGTCAATGGGTAATTCTCAACTAGGGGATGATGTGATGGGAGAAGATTCTACTGTGAATGAACTAGAAGAAAAAGCAGCTAAGCTTATTGGAAAAGAAGCAGCACTTCTTGTAACTTCCGGAACGCAAGGTAATTTAGTCTCATTTCTTTCACAAACTAAACCTGGAGACGAAATTCTTTTAGAAGAACAGAGCCATATTTTTTTAAACGAAGTAGGGAGCGCAGCACGAATAGGAGGGTTAATGATTAAGACATATCCTTCAGTTAGAGGGGTTCCTTCATTCGAATATCTCCAATCTTCGATTCGAGATAAAGAAGAAATACATGAACCACCATCCACGCTATTATGTACCGAGAACACACATAATTATCATGGCGGTGCAATAGTTGAACTTGATGTTTTAAAGAAAATGAAAGAATTTACTCAGATAAACGATCTTAAGTTTCATTTAGACGGAGCTCGAGTTTTTAACGCAGCAATCGGATTGAACGTGCCTGTAACTGAAATTACTAAGTATGCTGATAGTGTAATGTTTTGTTTGTCTAAAGGGCTTTCATGTCCTGTAGGATCGATTGTTGCGGGATCTAAAGAATTTATCTCAAAAGCTAGAAGATTTCGAAAAATGGTTGGTGGAGGAATGCGTCAGGCGGGAATTATTGCTGCTTTTGGACTTGTTGCGTTAGAGCCTAAATGGATAAATAGACTTGCTGAAGATCATAAAAATGCAAAATTACTCTCAGAAGGATT
>JAEOTM010000107.1 GCA_016839815.1 Candidatus Hodarchaeota archaeon | reverse complement strand
CCATTTTTGATGAAGTATTTAGGAATTTGCCGAAAACTAGCATTGATCTTTGGATTAACCAAGGTACTTTACCAAAGAGATCTCCTTCCACTATTATTGATATGACCTCCCCCGATGAGCCTAAATTAATAAGAGAAGGAGATTTTAAATTTTCTAATTTTAAATCATGAAACCTTAATAAGCAAACTCATAGATTAATCCAATGAATTACCATGGATACACAAATGGATTCTAGCGATCTCCTTGTCGTTCACCAGAATAGAGTAATTTTTAGCTCAGGTAAAGGTCTTTTATCTCAACACTCCAAAATTAGCGCAACTGTTACCCAAGTTCTCACTCTTTTTTCACAGAAGATTATGGGAGGGGAACGAATTCACTTCATCAGATTTGCCCATCATCGTATGATATTCCTTTTTCCCCAAGTTAAGAGATCTGATGATCTTGTTGCACTCGTCCTGATCCCAATTGCAAAAAATGCTCGTCAAGTTGTTCCAACCATGGGCATAGTATTAAACCTAATAGAACAATTCCTCGATGGAAATGTATTAGATGCTCAAAACAGGCATTTAGACGCTTTTTACCAACTATTGACTTCACCCGCGGATTCTATATATGTCATTCCTAGAACTGCAGAGGGAATGCTATCAGCTCTCGTTTTACTTACAGCATTTGCACATGATTTACGATATGGAGTAGAAAGCGTAGTATCCAGATTAGTTTTTATAAACCCGAATGATACAAGCGATTTATTATCTATCATTGAAGCATCCAAAACTTCACGAGTTTTGTCATTTACACCTATACCAGGAGTCGAAGAGAATGATAATATACTGATTTTTGGTTTAGAGACACCCCTTAAACAATATTTTTCTGCAAATGCAGGAGAGCATGTATATGATGTTCTTAGTAGAATTTTTGGTGAGAATTCGAACACTGCCAAGATGCGAAAGTTTATTGATAATGCAGATGCTCAAGAGATAGCTCAGTCCATGGCAATGTTTCCTCCGAGTGAGGATAACTATATTAGAAATAATGTATTATTATCGACGGTGATACAACCAGGAAAAGATATCGTAGTAACCATGTCTGCTCCAGTAATGCATAAAATGAGGGAATTGACCCCACCAGCAATAGAAGTAGAAACAACAGATCTACCCGAGCTGCAAGAGTTAGTGGTTGGAAAAGATGAAATCCAAACACCAACCTCATCAATATCTGCTCCACCTGTTGAGAAAACTGCTCTTAAACCCAGTATTCAGCTAGCTGCTGAACCTGATGCAATCCCCATAAAAACAGTTCCAATGAAGCCTATTGTCGAACGTCCCATTCCTTCAGAAGCATTAAGTCCAGAAATTGCGTCTCAACTACAAAAAGCAAGGGAAAGTGGGTTACAGTATAATTTTGCTGATATTCCTGTAGTTTTAGATGCGTCTCCCATGTCTCTTGATCTCCAACCAGCTGATGTTGTGCCATCAAGTGAATCAAATATCACGGTTAGCTTATATCGTAAGCTAGATCGTTTTGAATGCCATATTTCTACCTACGCACCGCGACTTGAAAGTATAGCTGGATCACTCAAGGATATTGCCGCAAAAGTTGATGGAAACGTTGAAATTCATCAAAATACCGTGGCCCTTCACGCACCTTATGAACAGGATAAAAGCGCTTTGCGTGGAGTTTTATGGTTAAGCATTGTTGAATACCTTACTCAAGTAGAACTGAATATTAAGACTCTTTCTTCAAGGTTTAATATACCAAAAGAAGGATCAATCTTAATTATTCCTCCCAATCGTGATTTCGTTAGAGAGAAAATCCCATCAAAATTTAAAACCTTTATTTTTGAAAAAGAAGTCCGAGAACAGGTTGAAACAGAAGCTTTCTGGACCCTAGGAAAAGCACTTGATGCTATTCTCTCACTGATTATGCAGCCATTATATCAAGGAGAGGGAGTTGTATTTGTCGCATCAGAATCAAATCAAGAAATGGAGGAAATTGCTTTATTCTTGTTACTCATATCAGAAACTTGTGGAATCGGTTTTTCACGATGGTAAAACAAGACTAGAGGATGCTTTCAATAAAGACTGCTAATGTATCGGTCAGCAGAGGCCTTCCCGTTGCGATGAAGCTGATTACCGTCCGGCTTAGCAGAAAAGCATTACGCTGATACCTTTGTTGAAGTTCCGGTTCAATTTTTTTACCTTCAATAAGAAAAATAGACGAAAACTAAGATTATTCTGAAAATGATTAAGAATCATATCAAACCAACGAAATCGAAAGTTATTCTAAAGACAGCGATTTTTCGTGTGTTAGGAAAGATAAAAAAGAGAAGACTTGGACAATAACCATATTAAAAACGATATTTCTTTACCTAGAATTTGCAATCCTAACACCACTATCAAATTTAATTTTGACCTAAATATGAAAAAAGCAGTGAGAGACGAAAATATGATGAATATGTTGAAGAAGAAGAGAGGTATTAGTCCTGTAATTGCTACTGTACTTTTAATTGGACTTGTCGTGGTTGCTGGGTTAGGAGTAGCATTAGTGATGTTTGGTACCCTTAATACTCCCGATCCATTAGGGGTTGAAGTCATTGGCTTATCTTCTTTCGAAACTACTGATAATGACATCTATGTAGATAGATTTGATATTACTTTACAAAATATGGAACGTACAAATATTGAGATCTCCCCCGATGCTTTTTCTCTTCTTTATTTCAATCGTACTCCTATTCTCGGTTGGTATATGGATCAAACAAAAATACTTTTATCTGGTTTAGGAATTGAAACAATTTCTCTCGCATGTGACAACACTATCGATCAAAGTGAGTTAATACCTGGAAATGATACTATATACATAGATGTAACAGTGTATCCACAAGGAAAAACAAGTGCAAGATCTGCAGAGACATTTCGTTCTGATATCCTTACGATTGGAGATACCTATGGACCACTTTCTCTGATTTCATTAACTTCCTCCTTAATTTTCACCCAAGCGGGATTAACAATGAACTTCTCCGTGATTAATAATGGAAGCTTGGATTTAGAACTGCGATTAGAGTTCTCAGTAGCCTCTTCCAGTGGATTATTCTTCATAATCAATGATATTAATAGAAGTCAGTATGTTTTTACACTTGAAAAGTTTGAAGTTACATCTTTTCCAAGCGAAGTGTTTCAATTAAATTCCTCAGAGTTGACGACACCTGGAGAACCCAATTTTGTATTTGTTTCACTACTTGATCATGACAATGATGGTCTTCTAGCGCTAGAAATGCTTTCAGTAACTTACGAACCTATTTAGTGTTTATTTTGGATTTTCGGTACTAGTTCTGCATCAAGTATCTCGTAAAAACCCTCCTCCCGAAATTCGTTCCAATGTATTCTTGCTTCATTTACCAAAATCTTGGAGGGGAAAAAAGGAGCATCCAAAACAAATGATTCATACTCTCCTCCTTCTCCAGTCAATGCTAATTCTGAAACTTGATGTAACTTTCTAAGAGTATTTAAATTTTCAAGTGTAAGCTTCTTACCTAGAAGATCTTTTCCAAATCCCATTGCAGAAACTGATACGAGAATGACGTGGAAATTGTTTTTTAGTAACTCTTCCATAAGAATTTTTGGTTTCAGTCTCCAAAGTGGATTGAAACATCTAACACCAGCTTTTTGAGCGGCTAAATTGAATTTATACCTTTGAAATTCTGAATGTATTCCTCCGGTAATTATCGCTTCTGTTTCAGATTCAGTGAAAATTTGCGTTAGTGTTGATATTTCTTGATTTACATCAGAGGAGTTAATTTTTACTTCAATTAAGTCCAAGTTTAACATTTTAGCCATTAATGAGACATATTTAGTGTTCGGGATATGAAAAAGAAAGCTATCAGAAGAGATTGTTTGGATATTGATTAGAGAAACAACATCAAATTGGTGAAGGGCACACCATAAAGCGAAAATTGAGTCTTTCCCACCTGAAACTAAGCATGAAACTTTCATTACGAATCCTCAATCTAGAAAAAAATTATTTCAGTTAATCCTTGGTAAAAAAACACTTAATAAATAGTTTATCATCCTATCTACTTCAAAGTTCATAATAGAGCTAATCAAAACGGATTTCTTCTAGAATCCTCTATTTGTTATACAAGTATCCCAGTTTTAGTGTTTTAAAAAAGATATAAAACGATTAAATCGCTACAAAAACTTCATTGGAAAAGAGAAAAGTACTCTAAACAGCATTTATTCCTCTTCTGATGAGGTAATACTTAGTTTTAGAATTCTAAAACTAAACACAACAACAATTAACTAATCTATACGGGGTATACTAATCCTCTTCGATATATTGTGGTGAAATTTATGGCAAATGTCCCTCCTAAATTGCTAGAACAAAAATTACTGCGATTTCTCCAAGAAGATCTTGAATTTGGAGACATAACTACTGAAATTACGCCCGACAAAGTCGTTCAAGCTAATCTCATTTCGAAAGATCAAGGATTCGTCAGTGGTCTTGAATTTGCTCAAATATTATTGAAGGCAGTTGGATTAGAGGTAAAGTTAACTAAAAAAGATGGAGACCCGATAAATAACAAGGATATTGTAATGACTATTAACGGTAGTAGTAAAGTAATACTCATGGTTGAACGAACTGTTCTGAATATTATTATGCGGTTATCAGGTATTACTACACAAACTCGGAACCTTGTAGACATAGTTTCAAACTCAAATTTACCAATAAGAATTGCATCAACTCGTAAAACAACTCCTGGATTCCGTTATTTTGAGAAATATGCAGTAAAAACAGGAGGTGGAGATACTCATCGTTGGAGTCTTTCAGATGAAATTTTGATTAAGGAAAACCACATTGCAATCTTTAAGGATGAATCGATTAAAAATATACTAACAAAATATCAAAAATTATCATCTTTCAGTAAAAAGATTGACATCGAGGTGGAAACTCTGGATGAATTTGACAACATACTTGATCTGCATCCTGATGTAATTATGCTGGATAATTTTACTCCTGAAATGATTCAGCAAGCAATTTCATTAATGAATGATAATGTTTCAGGAAGTAAACCCTTGATAGAGATAAGCGGAGGGATTACATCGGAAAATATTAACAAATTTTTAATCAACGGAATAGATATCATCTCAATAGGAGCTCTAACTCATTCAGTAAAATCTTTAGATTTCTCGTTAAATATCCAAACATGAGTATTCTGCAAACAATGGTGAACAAAATGGTTAATTTTTCTTTATCTGAGATTCTTCGAGGAATTCTAGTGTCATTTATCTCATCTATAATTATTGGATTTATGGTCATAATACTCGGACCACTAGTTCCATTTATTCCATTCGATGGCATTTTTCCGTTAATTATCTTGTTTATTATATTCGTATTGACATTCATTACGTATTTTCTTTTACCTTCTGAATTGGAGGAAGATGAGGAGATCACTACCACAAATAAAATGATAAATCTGGAGTAATATCTAAAAATTCAATTTTTGAGTTGATTCTAATGAATACAGCAACCTTTCATTCAAAAAATGCAAAAATCTACTCTTCTCATATATCCAAGACTAGCTTAATTTATGGTCCCACGAGAATTGGTGAAAAATCAATTATTGATTCTTCGGTTATTATAGGTTACCCCATCCGATCAAAAACAAAGGACATTATGTCAAAAGAAGAACGAGGATCAAATCTAGATATACAATATGACGAGATTTCGGAAGGTTCAATATTAGGAAAAAGTAACCATATCAGACCATTTACCATTATTTATGAAAAAGTAGAATTATTCGATTCTGTTGAGACAGGTACTAATGTAGTTATCAGGGAACATTCTGAAATTGGATCTGGCAGTATAATAGGTAGCGGTACAATTGTTGATGGAGGAGTTACAATTGGGAAAAACGCACGAATTCAATCAAATAATTTTATTCCACCTAAAATAAAGATAGGTGATAATGTATTTCTTGGTCCTGGTGTTCGTTTTGCAAACGACACTTATCCCGTTAGTAGCCGTTTAACAGGAACAGATGTAAAAAATGGTGTCATAATAGGAATAGCAGCAGTGATTCTTCCTGGAATTGTCATTGGTGAAAAATCTGTCATAGCTGCTGGTTCCCTTGTAACAAAAAGCGTTCCAAAGAACGCTGTCATGATGGGAGCACCCGCGAGACAGGTAATGTTTAGAGATGAATATGATAGGAAGAAAACAAATTATGAGTAGAGAATTACTTACTCTAAAGCAAATCACTATCGTACAGGACATTTGCACGGAGACATCAAGCACTTTGGACACTTATTAGGATATTTTTCCCATACAGCAGATTCAAGATCTATTTCAAAGAGATTACATACAGAACACAGCCATGCAAATATATCTGCTACTTCCTCAATCATTGTAGAGGTATCTTCTTTGAGATATGCATCGATGAGTTCTCCTTGCTCAGTTTGTAACCATAATAACGTTTTTTCTATTCCCCGTTGTCGATCACGTTCAATGTAAAGCTCCCTCATTAAATCTTGAAAATTTTTAATTGTCTTATTCATCATCAGTGTCAATCCCATTTGAAACCTGAATTTTTCTGTTATCTCCAATATTAAGCTCCCTTATCTCACCTTTAACCGAAACCCCATTCCCGATGATGGAATTTTCAATATTAACATTTGCAATAACAGAACTGGAGCCAATAATTGAAGAAGAGATAATTCCTCGGGTAATAGTTGTATCTTGTGCAATACTTACATTAGGACCGATTATTGAATCGCTTATGAAACAACCTTTTTCAATAGCGACAGGAGGAATTATCACACTGTTGTTAATTTCACTTCTTATTACTGAATCCTGAAGAGAGGAGAGAACAAATTGATTTCCTTTTAACAATGAATCTTTATTCCCGCAATCGAACCATACTCCAGAATCAATAATTCCTAAGGTAAAACCCCTCTTTATCATTCTCTGCAAGGCATCAGTTAACTGTATTTCTCCACCCGCGCCAATAGAATTTGTTTCTACGATTTCCTGCAAAATTTTCTGAAGAATTTTTGAATTACGAATCATGTAAACTCCCGTGATTGCTTTATTTGAGAGAGGAGTCTGAGGTTTTTCGACCATCTCTTTAATAACTGATGAATTTGGTTTAGGTATGACAATCCCATATGATTGTGGATTGACAACATCTCTAACTGTCAAGACTCCATCCCAATCACTTCTTTTCTGATACTCCTGTAACATTGAAAGATAGGAATTCTCATATAGCGAGTCGCCCAAAGTAATTAATGCAGGTTCTCCATCCAAATGCTCTGTTGCCAAGTAAACCGCATGCCCAAGTCCCCTTCGTTCTTTTTGTTCTATAAATGTGAAATTGCATTTCTCAGAATATTGTTTAAGAAGGTAATCTTTTAATTTTTCCTTCTCATAACCAACAATAATTATTATATCAGAAATATTGGCTTCCAGAACTCTATCTACAATATGAGCAATAATGGGTCTGTTACCCAATCTCAATAATGCCTTAGGTTTATTCAAAGTGTGTGGTTGGAGTCGAGTCCCCTTACCTGCTGCTGGTATGATGCATTTCACTTTATAAGCCTCAATTCCTTATTAAAAGCCTTAAATTTGTTAAAATCTTCTACAATACTTTTGGTTAAAATCTTTTTAATCAATACTTCTCTTTGAGAGAATGAAGACTAATCACCATTAAAATGTGTTTGACTATGTTGTCAGCAGTAATTATTCCTACTACAATTTTCGCATTTTTGATTTCAGCAATGATAACACAATTTCTTGTACCTTGGGTAAAGGAGGTTTCTCTCAAACGAGGTATTACAACTGTTGATGCTCATAAAAAAAATACTCCAATAATTGCAGAAGCTGGAGGATTAGCACCACTAATTGCTTTTATTTTTACTATTCTTATTTTGATCTTTGGATGGGCGTATATGACCGAACTAAAGATTTATCCATTCACCGAAGCGACAGAAGAACAGTCTTTTGTTCCTTTACTAGCAGGATTAATGAGTGTAGTAATTGCAGGTTTAATTGGCTTTCTTGACGATGTATTCAAAATAAAATGGAGAGATAAAATCTTATTGGGTTTTTTACCAGCATTACCTTTAATGGCATTAAAGGTAGGGAATAGTAGTATCAATTTAGGCATTTTTGGGGATATTGACCTCACGTTTGGAGGTTTAAACTTATATAGTTTACTCATTATTCCTTTAGCGATAAATTTTGCCTTTAATTCCTTTAATATGCTTGCAGGATTTAATGGTCTGGAAGTGGGAAACGGAATTATTTCCCTTAGTGCAATTCTCTTAATTTCCTTTCTTGTTGATGATCCAGTAGTTGCCATGTTTACCTCGGCATTATTAGGAGGATTTATTATTTTACTACGGTTCAATTGGTACCCAGCTAAAATACTGATAGGGGATACAGGTACATTAACATTAGGAACAGGAATTATTGTAGCTTTAATTATTGGGAATATGGATCGAATTGCATTAGGGGCATTTGGCCTCCACTTTGTTAATTTTGTGTTATTTTTCGTGTATTTAAAAACACAACAGACTGAAAAAATTGCCACAATTGATGAAGAAAACAACATAGTGGCACCTTGTCCGTACACAGTATATTGGATCATTCCTTATTACTTTAAAGTAGATGAAAAAAGGAATGTACAATTTATACTGGTGATACATGCAATAATTATGCTGTTAGCCATATTATTATCATTAGCTGTCTTTTCTCGCTAATATCAATTGGATATCTATCAAATGACCCAAAATCTAGATAACTCATTGAGTAATGCCATTGAAGCAATTGTTGATGCCTTAATAAAAGATTCTGGCTTAAGCAATACGAAACTAGAAAGCTTGAAACGAAAAAATGCTAAGAAGTATAATCTGGATAGATTTGTTCGTAATTCGGAAATAATAAAATTTGTTGAATCATCGGATTTCTTGAATGATGCCGACAAGGATACATTACGGCTGTTTTTACGGGTTAGAAAAGTACGAACCATCAGTGGAATAGCCATTGTTGCCCTGATGACAAAACCTTCACCATGTCCAGGTAAATGCATTTATTGCCCTGATGTCCCAGGAGCACCTAAATCCTATACTGGAAGAGAACCAGCAGCTATGCGTGGTATCGAAAACGAATTTGACCCAAAAAAGCAGGTAATCGCAAGATTAGACCAGTTAAGAGCCATTGGACACCCGCTTGACAAAGTGCATCTAGTAATCATGGGTGGGACGTTTCTATCAAACCCAGAAGAATATCAGGAACATTTTATTAAGGAATGTCTTGATGGAATTACAGAAAAAGTCTCTACCTCTTTACAGGTGGCAAAAGATTATTCAGATAATAGTCAAAGACGAAATGTAGGAATTACATTTGAAACACGCCCTGATTATTCCAGAAAATCACATGTGAATCGAATTCTAGATTTAGGAGGAACTTGGGTCGAAATTGGAGTTCAATCATTGTCAAATAAAGTATTGGATTTTGTACAACGTCATCACACAATCCATGACGTAGAAAAAGCAATTCGATATGCTCGGGATGGCGGACTCAAAGTTACTTTGCACTTAATGCCCAATTTATTCCAAACTCCTGAAGAAGATGTACAGATGTTTAAGAAAATGTACACAGATCCTCGTTATATTCCTGATGCGGTAAAGATCTATCCCACCTTAGTACTTCAAAATACTAGGTTATTTGACTTATGGCAGAAAAAGGAATATATCCCATATGACTCTGATAGTGTGGTTGAAGTAATTGCTAAAATTAAGGAAGTCACTCCTGAATTCGTACGTATCCAGCGAGTCCAACGAGATATACCTGCATATCTAATCACAGATGGGGTTCGTTATGGAAATCTTCGGGAACTGGCAGAGAGAGTTCTTCATAAAAAAGGTAAAGAGTGTTCTTGTATTCGTTGTCGCGAAGTAGGCCACCAGATACTGCGAAAAAATCAATCATGGGCAGAAAAGGAAGTAATTTTACATTCAAATGAGTACAAAGCTTCGAATGGGATTGAACACTTTATTTCATTTGATACAGATGATAAAAAGACCTTATTTGGATTTTTAAGACTTAGAGAGCCTTCTAATGACTCTTTTAGACCTGAAATAAACTTTCAGAATGCGGTGGTCATCAGGGAACTCCATGTTTATGGCCAATTAGTGGGTATTGGGGAGAGCCCAAGAAATCAAGAATGGCAACATCGAGGATTAGGAGGAGAATTGGTAAAAAAAGCAGAGGAGATTGCCCGTGCAAGAGATTATAGAAGAATACTTGTAACTTCTGCTTTGGGAGTACGTGATTATTATCGAAAACAAGGATTCAGACAGGTTGGCCCTTATATGGGAAAATCCTTGTAAAAAAAGCAGAAAAAAATTAAGCTTTGGATATTAAAGTGTTAAAGGCCATCTCTTTAGATCATTTACTAGGATTTCAAATTCAATTTTTTATGAGTATTTACGACCCCTGAAATATATTATCTCGTACTTGATTTTCTTGTCAAGCAATGGGTTCAAGAGGATAACTGAATTTAGGAATTCTTTAGGAATTTCTTACTTGTTGTTAAGGGTGATTAGGGGTTGAATCACTAACAGCGAAATTCTCACTCTAACTTGGCTAACTGATCCCATTCATGTTGAATATCTTCTTTTACTACTGATAATAGTTCAGGAGTCATTGCTTTGAATCGTTTTTGTTTATTCAAATATTCCTCAATAGGTACACGATTCTCTGGATCGCGGTATCTTCCTCCTCTTTTGGTAAATGTAAGTTTACCATCCTCGATCTCAAAAAGTGGGAAATACCCTGTCTTTACAGCCAACTCACCTAATTCTGGAGTAATTGCAGGATCAGAATTCCAACCAGTGGGGCAGGGAGCATCAATTAAGATAAACCGATACCCTTCGATTAAGGAAGCTTTCTTTACTTTCGTATAGAGATCTCGTGGATAACCAATTGAGGCAGTAGCGATGTATGGAATATCGTGCGCAGCCATAATGCGTGTGATGCTTTTTCTTTTTTCTTTTTTTCCTCCAGGAGTAGTAGTAGTTACTGCCCCACGAGGCGTTGCTCCACTACGTTGAGCTCCTGTATTTGAATAAAAATTATTATCATAGCAAAAATGGATGATATTTTCATTTCTCTCCGCCGCACCTGACCAAGTAGCTATCCCTATATCAAATGTTCCCCCATCTCCTGACCATACTACTGTTGTAGTATCTTCTCCTCGCATTTTTTTCGCTCGGGCAATACCCGAAGCTGCACTAGCATGAGCTGCAAATGCAATGTTTAATGTGGGTACATTATAGGTTACATTGGGATGAAGACTCTGTATTACGGATGAACAGCACGCAGGTATAACTACAATAGGTCTATTTAGCGCAGAAATTGCTGTTTTGTAAGCAATTGATAATCCACACCCTGCACAGGCAAAATTTCCACGTAATAACACTTCTGGACGATCCATCATTTCTGGGATTTTAACGTTCATTTCTTATACCTCTTTGAGTACTTTTTCGACCTCAGCAGCTATATCCGCATATGTTACATCCATTCCCCCTAATCCTTTGATTATCTGGTGGAATTGGACGTCTACTTTATTCGCATATAATTCCGCTTGAATTTCAATTGCCAATTGACCTGCGTTTCCAAAAGAAACCGCACGATCAATAACTAAGAGTCTTGGAACTTTCTTTATCAACGAAATCAGCTCTTGTTTTGGGAAAGGTCGAAATACTCTTGGACGAAAGACTACTGCTTGTATACCCTTTTCAGATAATAATTCTATTGCTTGCTCTGCTTCTTCCCCCAATGTACCTAACGCCATAATCGCACATTCAGCTTGATCAATATCACCTGTTACCTCGACCATATAATCTCCAAGTCTACCGATCTTTTCTGTATATTCTGCGAGAATTTGTGGTATCAGAACACGTGAATTGTTAAAACCATCGATTAAAGACATGCGTTGTTCCCAGATTCCTTCCGAATCAGTTAAAGAACCGTGAGCAAATGGTTTATCAGGATCTAACATTGCTAATGGATTGAAAGGAGGAAGAAATTCATCAACTTTTGATTGGGATGGAATCTCTACCTGTGCTGACGTATGACTTAGAATAAACCCATCTAAACAAACCATGACTGGCATCCAAATTTTATGATGCTCTGCAATCCTGAATGCACAGATAGTCAAATCTAAAACTTCTTGATTGTTTTTTGCATAGAATTGAATCCACCCTGCATCACGAAATGCCATTGCATCTTGATGATCTGGCCAAATGTTCCAAGGATTAAGTGATCGATTAACTACTGGCATTACGACTGGTATTCTCGTCATTCCAGCCCACCAAACTAATTCACCCATATACAGAAGTCCGTGTGAACTAGTAGCTGTGAATGTTCTTGTACCTGCAAGCGAAGCACCAATTACAGCGCCCATCGCACTATGCTCACTCTCCACATTGATATATTCTGTATCAAGTTCACCACGTGTCACCATACCAGATATAGTTTCTACTATCTTAGTCTGGGGAGTGATGGGATATGCTGCGATAACTTGAGGTCTTGAAAGTTTAGCTGCTGTCGCTACAGCTTCAGCACCCGTCATAAGTTTGATTTGTGGTTTTTCCAATGATTGTACCATTTCTTTCATCTCATTGTTCTGGAATCATTTCCAACGCTTTTTGTTTTTTCCTTCCTGGACAAACATGAACACAAACACCACAACCCTTACAATAGACATAATCTATATAGGGATACTCTCCATGCGCGTCAACACGAATAGTTCCCTCTGGACACGATAACCAGCACTTATAACATTTAGTGCAATTCTCTTCTATAAATCTTGGTCTAAAGGTTCTCCAATCCCCTGTTTCTCCCGCAGAACCCAGAGTAGGTCTTCCAAGGGGTAAAACTGGGTCTTTCAATTCAATTTCTTCGTTCAAATAATCACTCTCATTTCATAAACTCAAATTGCGAGTAGGCAAGCTCAACCGATTGAATGTTCGCATCAGTCAACTTTCCCTTTCCAAATTGGTGTTTTACTGCTTCTTTAAGAGAATCTAAACTGACTATATTCGTAGCTTTAACCCAAGCTCCTAACATTATTGTACTTACCATTTCAGTTCCAGATTTTATTAGCCCACATTCACGAGCTATCTTTACTGCATCAACTTTTCCTATCTTCAAATTTTCTTTGCTTTTAAAAGATTCAGGATACTGCTGTGAGTTAATTACAATTAATGTACCAGATGTAAGGTTGGATAAGGGAATTGTCTGAATTAATGAAGGTTCCAAGACAATCCAACTATGAGTATTTGCTGTAATGACAGGGGCATGGGTTTTAACATGTGTATTAGAAATTCTTACATCTGCGTAGATTGGAGCTCCCTTTCTTTCAGCTCCATATTTCGGTATCGCTTGAACAAATTTCCCATCAAGATGTCCTGCGTATGCTAACATCTTGGCACCGGTAACACCACCCTGACCCCCTCGTGATACAATCCGAATTTCTATCATCATATTAGAATTCCTCATTAGGAAGTTATATTTTACTTTCAAAATAAATAATCTTTTTGATTTTCAAAAGATAACGAGAGATACCAGATATCTTCAGTTCAATTGTATTCTTACTTTTTTAAATTATTTTCCCTAATGAACTCAGCATAAAAAGGCGTTCTTCATTTTTGAAGTGGTGGAAAGAATTTCTTGATACAAGAGATCCCACAGGAAAGGCGTCTTTATACAATTCAAATTCCATGTAAGGCACTTATCGAAACCAATCACAAAAAAGATAAAATTCGAATGAGTGTCAACGTTACTTGCCGTAAAATCAGCAAGGGCCGGTGGCACAGCCTGGTAGTTGCGCCTGCTTGGCATGCAGGAGGTCATGGGTTCAAATCCCATCCGGTCCATTCTTCAAACTCTATTTTATTTGCGATTTCCGTAATGTCTTGTCATAGAAATTATAAGATTGCTCAATATTATGGGCAAAACACGAATATGACTTATTCTACAAATGTAAAGGTTCACTAATCGTTTCGGACACCGATATAGAGGTGTTAAAAACCTCAATAGTGAAGTATCAAGTAACCGTATGGAAGGATCATTAAATGTCACAAACAACTTATTGTGCAAATTGTGGTAAAGAAATCAGTATTACAGCACGTTTTTGCCGTTTCTGTGGAAGTCCAATTCGTCGAGGACAAAACGACACACCTGCTCCTCCTGTTGCTAGACAAGCTCAAAATACTTACACTCCCTCTCCTGAACCTACTCGTTCCATTCAAGAAGATATTATTGAGAAAATTCCCGCTTCTATTGTGGATTCGTTGTACGCTAGAAAAAGAAAGACACAGATAAATAATGAGATGAAATCTCTTCTAAAAGATATTGATGAGCTAGGGAAAAAGCTTGAAATCGGATTGATAGATGATACACAATCAAGCAACCAAACAATGAAATTTCAAGAAAAAATTACCTCGCTACAGAAGGAGAAAGATGCACTGAAACCCGAACCTTTAGAAATCGAAAAGTTAGGGGAATCAGAGAAAAAATGGTTGGAGCGCCTAGAAAAAATTGAGGAAAAAAACAGGGCTGGTGAAGTGTCTAGAGCTGTTTATGACTCATTAAAAGATGAATATTCATCTGAATTAGCAACCACTCAGCGTAAGAAAGCTACCGAGGAAAGAAAAGTAAGACGATGGCTAGTTGATCTTCAAAAAGAAGTAAGAGTCTTAGAAACAAAGGTTGAGAGCTTAAAAGTACGCTCAGACATTGAAGGACAAAATCAGGAAGAAGCGAATCAAAAGATAATGAAATTAAGTGATGAACGAGTAAGAAAAGCCACTGCTGCAGAGGTATTACTTGAAATAATTGAATTAATTTAATTTAGTGTTTTGAGGTAAGTTTGTTTCTCATCTGAAAGAGAATCTGAAAGCTGCTGAATCTCCATCTCTAATTCTTCAATTCTTTCTTCGGAATCATTCAAAGATTTTTTCACCATTTCAAGGTTATTTATTAGATTAAGGGCCTTCTTGAAGGAAGAATTTCCTTGGAGCTTCTTATCAATCTCTTCCAACTGCTTTTCAAGGGTTCTTAACTCAGCAAATTTACTCAATACATCATTATTTGTGATATATGCCCTTAATTCATCGGGAAATTGGAATGGGAACCAGTTTTTTCCTTGTAATAATTCAATTCCATGCGATTCGATAATGAAAACGATTTGCTTCCATAATTCCTCATTTAAACCCTGGTATTTCGTAGGTTCAAGAATTAATTTTAAAAATTGCTCTCTTTGTTCTAATCGCTGCTTTTCTCTCCTTTCAATCATCTTAATATACCGTTCAAGAGAGGTTGTTAGAATTTTAAGAAAAAGGGAAACTTCAGAATCGGTGATGAGAGTCTCTTTTTTGTTAGTTATTCCATAGACTCCCATTTCTTCTTTCTGAGTTTGAATAATTTCCTCATATTTTGGGATCTTAGGTTTTAATTCCTCAATCTCAGCTTTCCAAATCTTCTGAGAATTTAGTAGATCATTTTTTTCGGATTCTTTTCTTCTTAATTGGCTGATCTTTTGAGTAATTGAAGTAATGAAACGAGATTGATTGTCGTAGAATTTGTATCCCACCGAATCTTCCAAGATAAATAATTCTTTTTTATCAGCGATATGAGATTCGAGATTATCGAAATCCTCGTCCATAACCATTTGTTTGTACTCTTTTTTCATATCTCGTACAAATTTTTCGTCTTTTTGAGTTTTAACAGATGGATTAGAACTTTTCTTTAATTCTAATTCAATTTTCTTTAGATCAAAACCCATAAACTCCAGTTCTTTTCGGTATCCTCTTCGTGAACGAGATTTTATTGAAGTAAACGCTTGATACTGACTTAATTCATCAAAAATCTTTTGGAAGACAATCCCATACCTATAAATAATAGCTGTTGATTGTGGAATAATCACACGATTCTTTTCCGCATAACTTACAATATCTTTTGCTTTTTCTATTAAATAATTTGTCCCATCACTCAAACGAAAACCTTTCTTTCCGCTATTAACCCGCATATATTCTTGAGGAAAATATTTACTAGCAAGGGCATTGAATTGGTCAAGAACATAACCTTTCGAATCAAATCGAGATGCCATTTGCTACATATCCTTAATCCATGGTTCGAAAGTGAAAAACACCCAGATTGGGAACTAATTCACTGAAACAATGAGGAATTTCTTAATATCAGATATTTAAAAGCATGCTATGAACTGATTAAAGAAGTTATTCTTCTTCCACGGGAGTAAACAACTGCCAATCACTCATCTTAAAATTTAGAATCATATCTTCTCCATCTGGGCATTCTACACGTAGAACTAATTGTTTTTTACTCTTTAAGACCACTTCGGGATGGAGACACCCTTCTCTTAGTTTTTCTAGTAAAAATCGGACATAAGAGTCAGATATCGCTGTTAATGATCCATTTTGTAAATTTTCTGCAACCTGTCCTGGGAAAATTTGCACTGTGCGTCCGCTACGTTTTGTTTCGATTAAACCTACATCTTCTAGACGCGTTAGGTGATAACGAACAGTATCATGATGGACGGAGGGGTTGATACCTTGGGCTATTTGACTCTGAAATGATCCTGGATGATTCAGTATATAAGTGAATATCTTACTGGCTGTAGGAGGACGGAGGACTGTGTAAATTCGTTCAGCTTCTGCTGATCGAAGTCCTGCAGGATAATAAACCCGTTTACCTGCATATTTTATTGATTTAATTAAGGAATCCTCCTCAAGACGTTTTAAATGCCAATTGAGAGTTCCTTGAGGTAATTCAAGAAATTTTGCTAAATCGAAAAAATATGATCCAGGATTCTCTGCTAAAATTGAATATATTTTCCGGCGTACTGGATGTAAAAGTAGACTAAGGTTTTCACTATCATCCGTACTAAAAGCCATGTGGGAATCATACCCTAAGTAGATTAAAATAATGACTAATATGCAGAGAAGATGGATATTTAATTAATGTTTTTCAGCGGATTCTCTACTTCATTGAATGTAATAAGTTACTCCTGTCTTAAATCCTTGATTAGTGAATTTTCTCCTGTTTAACTTTTGTTCCGACACACTTAAAATTTTAGTGTGTAATCGTGACGTTATGAGTAGGGCCCTTGGGAATTGTGATCGTATAGCCATTCTAGTGCACGGTTTTGCTGGAAAAAAGGATTTCATGAATGAAATTGAACAATGTTTGACAAGTACCTCCTTTATCAATGTATATAACGATGTTATCAATTTATCTTATTATGACTCGAAATATGGACTGGATTTCAGTCAACCTTATGATTTAAAGACTCCAATATACGATTCAAAAATAGAACAATCATTATCCGTTCATCTCCTCGATTTGATCTATTCTTCAATTCAAAATCGTCGAAAAAAAGTCTGTTTAGATATTTACGCTCATTCAATGGGAGGATTAGTCACACGAGCAATGATCAAATTTCTAACTCGAAATAGGGATAAAAATCTGAAGTTTTCCCGGATATTCTTATTAGGAACACCAAATCATGGGACAAGACTTGCTCAGAGAACTTTGAATATTCCTACAGATATCCTTTTGACAGGATTAAATATTGCTCTAGAACTTCCAAGAGGAGGAGTTAGTCCTGATGATTGGCAGATTTTAAAATCCCAATTTATACAAATGGTACCTACATCTAAATTTCTAGAGCTTCTCAACAAACAGGTATCAAAAAAGGAAAAATCTATAAAATGGTTCACAGTCCGAGGTTTGAATTCCTCTGGACTATTAGAATCAGTTTGGCAACCATTTCTATTTCGAAAGTTCTGGTTAAATCGGGAATTTCCGTTTTTGCATATTGGAGTGATTCCCAATGACGGGGTTGTGGATGCTGCAAGTGTTCCTCTTAAACACGCTACTAATCTCACAGTTCCAAGTGCTACGCATATGGATCTTCTTAAGTGGAATTCAAAGAAATCTGGGCAACTGGTTCGTGATCTTTTAGAACCTTATATTCTTTCAAGAATATAAATTCTAGTGGAAACGTACTACAATATCGTTTCGAAAATTCATTATGTTTTTGAGCAAAAGCTCCGTGCTATGGGTTGTAACAATCATTTTAAACTGCATCCTGTAATCTAATGAATAAAGGAAGAATTCAGGTTTATAACCAAATACACCAGAATAGATATCGCAAACTTCCTGAATCCTTTCTTTTGTCGTTTTTAGGTCTCCTAAAGGAGCGCCCCAAATAAATGTGTACCGGACAACCTCTTCTTCAATAAGCTGAAGAGCAAACGTTCTTATACTTCGAATTCTAGACTTCTTTGCGTGAATAGCCTGTGCTTCTGTATCACCAATACGACGTTTGATTTTTTGTTTGTAAATTGTAATATTTGAAGTCATGAAGTTCTTATTGGGGATATAATGAAAGATATCATTTATTGTTCGAATTTTCGTGTAGTTTAAGGAAATCTCTACAACTTGACCTCGTACTCCATTTCCGATAGCAATAAAATCGTTGACACGGAAAGGTCTTATAAAAATGATAAATATACCTGCGAAAAGATTACTAAGCATTTGAGTTGATCCAAAGGAAATAATGGCTCCTAAAAAGGCTGAAACACCAATAATTCCTTGTACTGAAGGACCATAAAGAATTATTATGGAATACAAAATTAACAATGCTGTGATGAGCTTAGTAATAATTTTAAATAAGTTTATAATGTCTAGAGGTATCTTACGAATTCTAAGGAATTGAGAGGAGAAGAAAAACTGCATAATCCAGTTTATAACTAGAAGAACAATAATAATTGTGACTAGTAATAATAATTTGAATTCTGGGGAAAGATTATCAACAAATGTTTCATTAAGCACCCTTATGATCCCTCCTGGAGTTCAGCAAAAACGGACTCCATTATTGCTTCCATTAGAAATGGCCAAGTATTAAAGATTGTATATGCATCAGGAGCTGTTATTAAAAAGAAAGTATTTTGGCGATAATCACTCTTTCCGAAGTAATATTGTGGTTCTTGGCCGAAGATTGGGGTGAACCTTTCACATACTTTTTTCAACCGTTTATTTAGCTCTGTAATAGAGATTGGAGGGGTAACAGCATTTAACTGAAATTGAACTAGTCTCCTTAACTTAATATAACGTGATTCAAAATATAATTCTGTAGACAATACTTTGATTGCATCTAAAGCATTTAAATCTTTTTGTTGGCCTTTCTGATCCGATGGGGGTCTTATGCTATAATTTAATAGAGAAACATTCAATAAATTACTGTTAGGTATTATAACCGTAGTTTTATCTAACTGGATTATTCGAGTAAAAGTTAGACCAATCTCTTCGACAATTCCCAGAGCCTCTTGTGCCTGAATCAAATCTCCAACACGGAATGGTCTTATAGTAATTAAATACAGTCCGCCATATAAATTTGTTGCTATAGAAGTAGACGCAAACCCTATAACAGTTGCTAAAATCGCAGAAAAGCCTAAAATAAATTCCTGACTTGCCCCCAGAAGGACAAATACGGTAAATCCAAAAAGCAATATTTCACTTATGGTAACCACTAGATTTAATGCATTTTTCCCCTCAGGAGGAATCTTAGGAACTTTGTCAAGCAAAGATTTAAGAAAAATCCCCCCAAACCAAAATAGGATTAACAGACCCAATATGATAAGGATGGGTGTAATTGAATCAACAAAGTTTTGGAGTACGTAAATCAAATCCTCCAATTTTTCTCACCAGTTCTAGATCGGATGAATTCAAATCCAAATACTGAGGTTTGAGTTCAAAATTTAGCAGTAACAGGGAAAAAAAAAGGAAGATTAAAATCGTTTGGAATAAATGGGAAATACAGAGAAATGGGTTACACTAAGAACCCGAAAAATGTTTTTACTTGAAGATATAGTAAAAAGAGGAAGGATGAACAGGGATCTAAGCTGCGGTCAGAGTCGTAATATCGACCTTGCTTACACCCTTGATTTCCTTTAGTTCGTCCTGGAGTTGGTCTCGTGAGATAGTCAAGTCGCTAGAGTCGAGATAACCCTCATAAGTACATGAATCTTGTGTGAAACACAAACCTGTACTGTATAACGTCTTGATCTTACTACGCATGAACACTACGCCCAGTTCTTGCAAAAAGTCGGGTGATAATTCACCGATTTCGATGGCTACTTTTACCACTTCAGGGCTTTTTGTTGGGATAATCCGGATAATTTTTGTTGAAGGGGCTAGGATCATTACAGCTGAGCTTTCCTCCACATCTTTCGGTCGCAATGTTTCCAGGAAATCTGCGGGTAGTGATATGGGT
>JAEOTM010000106.1 GCA_016839815.1 Candidatus Hodarchaeota archaeon | reverse complement strand
ATTCATCCGTGTAATCTTCATGAGATTTGCTTCAAGAGTATCGATATTACGAGTTTTCATCTTCAGAATCACATCCTCTGAACCAGTTACATGATGAAATTCATGGATCTCCAGTTCTTCCATTCGATTCAGGAGTTCTTCATAAGTAAAATTCCATACTCGGCCAGCTCGTCTTAGTATCACCGATATAAATGCTGTAATTTGCTTACCTAATTTTCCTTCATCTACTTGAAGAGTATATTTGATAATTCCTCTTTCCTGTAAACTTTTTATCCGTTTTTGGATTGCTGGTCGGGATAAACCGAGTTTTTTACCGATCTCTTCCTGTGTAGTACGAATATCCTTCTGTAGCATCTGGATATTGATATGTTCCAAAACCTCCAGAACAGGCATCAATCGATCCTTTATTCCCACTTTTAGGGTTTGTTGGAATAGTTGTATGGTTAGGAGGAATCAGACGTAAACACAAGGATAAGAATAACTAAAAAAACTTAGAAACTGTGATAGAGAAGAGAGGGGTCTCCATCACAATTTCCTTTTTATGTTCGATCTAAACCATAAGCATCGCGAAGAACTTGTGTGGGATGATAGATCTCCTTATTCACATTTTGAAGTTGTAATTTGCAGGTAGGACAATCTGTAACTAGAGCATCAATATCATCACGTTTTGCTTCAGGATACAGTGATCTTTCGGCAATTATTTGGCCGTATTTGTAATTCTTAGTTTTAAAACCCCAGCTACCTAATTGTCCGCAACATTCTGTCTTAAGGGGTTCAACATTGACTGTACCTAAGCTTTGTAGCATTTTTACAGATGTTCCCTTGATACCACTGCTGATAAGGTGACAAGGTTCGTGATAACCTAGGCGTAAACCTTTCTTCATGTTTCCATTAAAGTCAGTATTCAGCTTGCCTTCGTCTTTTAATTTCAGAATATAATCAGTAAATAAGTAGGTATTATCTTTCACAAGCTTCGATTCTTCATTTCCCACTAATGTTTCATGTAATTCATCTTTCAACGTGGCATAGCAGGAACTGCATTGAGTAACCACATCATACCCTTGCTTTACATATTCCGCAAAGATTCGTGTATTTTTTTCTCCTTTCTTTTTAGCGATATGACCCAGACCATTCGAAAGCATAGGGATACCACAACAGTTCTGACCTTTGGGTACAACCACTTCAATTCCATTCTTTTCTAAGACCTGAACATGAGCAACAGCAATATCCCGATTTTCCGTATAATTAGCAAAGCATCCATGGAAGATCGCTACCTTTTTGGTGGGATTGGTCGGCGTAGGATTATTCTTTGAATGTTTTTTGAACCACTTCTGAAAAGTATTCCGTTTAAAGTTAGGGAAGTTGGCCTTGTGATGAACACCACCAAAAATTTGCATTAAGTACTTGTTGGGTCCCCAAAGTCCAATATTTGTTAATGGGGAAAAAGCACTACCTACTTTTGCGATCATTTCGTAATTCCCTGTAAAGAAATGGCCTCTGGGGATTTTACCAATAAAGGGCCATTTAGATCCTCCATAATGCATAATCTTTGCATCAAACATCACTTTGGGAATATTCACTGTTGAAGGACAATCAATATTACACATCATACATCCTGCACAGTCCTCCAGAACCTGTCGGGCTTCTCTGGAATAGAATATGTTGTAATCTAATTGCCCAGAGATTATACCTCGCATCAGATTTGCCCGAGCGCGTGGAGAAGCAAGTTCACCCGTCGTTGTTTGTTTAGCACGGTAAATCGGACAATCACGCTGAGGTAAAAGGTCAACTGTGCATTTTCCACATCCGTGACAGGATTCAATTACTTCCTCAAAGCCCCACTTATCATCCCAAACTAGATTCTTCTCTAAACCTGGAATGACGGAATATTCTGTTCCAAACCGAAGATTACTTATTAAAAGATCTTCTTTATCAGTAATCTTATTATCTGGGTTAAAGGTTACATCAGGATCATAAATTTCTTTTAACTCTCTAAATTTCTCGTAAACCGCTTCACCATACATTTGCTTGATATAATTGACTCTATCTAATCCATCGTTATGTTCTCCGGAAATTGCGCCACCAATACCAATAACGTATGAATTCACTTCATCTGCAACCTTTTTTATTAATTCGAGGTCACCACCATCTTTTGTATTAACGAATGGACGAGTGTGAACAAGTCCTTTGGCTGCATGCCCATAAATTGCGGCTCGTAGTCCATATTTCGGAAATACTTCTTCACGAAGATGAACCATGTAGTTTCCTAATTGATCAAGAGGCACTGTCTGATCCTCAACGAATGCCATGATACGACGAGGTTCTCGTACTTTATTGAGAAGTGGAACTGCATCTTTTCGTACTTTCCATAGGCTAGCTTGCTCTACAGGATCATCAGAGAAGCGCATATCGGAGGCTAAATGTTCTTGGTCAATTATCAATTCTCGTGCTTTCTTAACTTTCTCTGCTCGAACTGCCGGATCAGCATCGTCGAACTCAACGTAAAGTATATTGTCTACTCCCGTAGGTATGAATTCTTTTAGTGCTGGATTCATATCAACAGCAATTTCAAGTACAGATTTACCCAATTGTTCGATCGCAGCAACTCCTACTTTATTGACCAATAAATCAACAGCTCGTCCTGATTTTGCTAAGGAATCAAAATCCATGACCACAAGAGTCATTTGCTTAGGTTTAGGTATATATTTAATCTTGGCCTCGACTACGATGCCTAAAGTACCTTCTGAACCTAAAAATAATCGTGATAAGTCAATTTTATTATCTTTAATAACATCCTTGAGATTATACCCGCTTACATTCATTTTAACTTTGGGCCAATGATCAGATATTAGTGATTGAGTATCAGGATTGTTAACTAAATCAACTGTGAATTGATACAGCTTCGCTTCTAGCGTATCTCTTGAAATTATTTCATTATATTCAGTTGAACCTATTTCAACAGGTCTTGCCTGAATCTCTTCTCCATTACTCAAGATAACGGTTAATTCTTGCACGAAATCGGCCATATACCCATATTTTACTGCATGCGCTCCCGAAGAATTAGTCCCTATCATTCCGCCTATGGAGGCATAATTTTCAGAGCTATTATCAACGTATAATATTTTTCCTATCTTAGCGAGTTTCTGATTAAGAATTCCACAGATTACCCCTGGTTGAACTATTGTAGTTGAGTTCTTTTCATTTATTTCGATGATTTCATTCATATACCGTCGAAATGCAAGAATTATTCCAGGTCCCAGACTTGCCCCACCCAATCCTGAACCAGCGCCACGAGCATGTATCGAGATCCCATGTTGCTTAGCGAATTTGACTACTTCCTTGACATCTTCCTTATCCTTTGGAAATACAACTGCTGTCGGCATAATACGATAGACACTTGCATCGGTCGAATAGAAGTACCGACTTATTTCATCTACTGCTATCTCGCCTTTAATTCTTCCTTTAAGCTTTTGTTTGATAAAATCAGGTTTTACATTACTGTTACTCATTTCTACGACCCAACTTCCTGCTGAAAATTAACGTAATTACATTTAATTAAATTCATCATCACATTGTGATATTCCTTATAAACTCTATCCGTAGACGCAGGTTGACTTTTCAATTGTTTAAATTACGAGTAATTAGATACAAAATAACTGAATAAAAGTTACTTTGATTGTTATCCTATTTATTTAATTAACAATGTACGTTGATATTTTAAATAATTTTCTACTCTAAGATCGTTAAAGTAATAAACAAAAGCTAAAGATTTGATAAATCTAGGAAATATGTTCATGTGAACATGTATTCATATATAAACAGTGTGAGAGATCATGATAAATCAAGGTGAATGAGGTTCTCTGAAAAAACGTCAATCTTTCACTATACAGAAAAAATATAAAGAAATACTCAATTGAATTGTTGACACACCTAATACTACACCTATTAGACCAGTACTTCCATTCACTGCTAAAGAGGGTTGTTTACGTACCAACCAGTAGGCTCTGACAAACCCAGTTATACTACGCCCACAGCTGCACTTTCACATATTAAACCAGGTGATAGAATATTTATCGGGACAGGTTGTGCCGAGCCTAGACTTCTTTTATTGCATCTTTCTCAAATGGAAATTCAAACCGAGGATAATGAAATTTACCATGTAATTTCGCATGGTCCAGCCCCGTATGTTAAAGAACAATACGCAAAAAGATTTAGATATAATAGCGTGTTTATTACTGGTAATATACGACAAGCTGTCAGAGAGGGAAGAGCTGATTATACACCTGTGTCTTCTGCAAAAATACCTGACCTATTTCGTAAAAAATTATTGCCAATTGATGTTGCATTAATTCAAACATCTGTTCCTGATAAATCTGGTTATGTTAGCTTAGGAATTAGTGTTGATCTAACCAAAGCAGCCGTGGAAAATTCCACAATTGTGATTGCAGAAGTGAATCCAGAAATGCCCGTTACTCATGGAAATAGCTTCATTCACATCTCAAATATTGATTATATGGTTCAAAACAGGAGTCCCTTGACGGAATGGAAACCACCCTCTATTACACCGCAAATCGAAAAAGTCGCTAGAAATGTTGTCAGCTTAATTGATGATGAATCTACATTACAAATTGGGGTTGGAAATGTCACTAGTGCGATGGGAAAATATCTCTGTGAAAAAAAAGACTTGGGAATACATTCGGAACTTATCACTGATTCGGTATTAGAACTTTTAGATTGTGGTGTTGTTACAAATTCGAAGAAAACGATTCATCAAGGGAAAACTGTTGCTGCATTTGCGATGGGTACTCAACGCTTGTATTCAACTGTTAATGACAATCCAGATTTTCACTTTTATCCATCAGACTATGTTTTGGATCCAAATATTGTTGCTAAAAATTATAAAATGGTTACTATTAATTCTGCTCTCGAAATTGATTTAACTGGTCAAGTAGCGGCTGATAGCTTAGGTTCATATTTGTACAGTGGTATTGGTGGAGCTGTTGATTTACATCGTGGAGCACAATTATCCCCAGGAGGGAAAACGATTATCGCTTTGCCCTCAACTTCTAGTGATGGGAATCATTCACGAATTGTATCACATCTCTGTCCAGGAGCAGGGGTAGCAATCACGAGAGCAGATATCGAATATGTTGTAACAGAATACGGGATTGCTTATCTTCACGGGGCCTCTCTCAGAGAGCGAGTTCTTTCTATGATAGAATTAGCCCATCCTAAATTCAGAGAAGAACTATTCAAAAGAGCAAAAGACCTAAATTACATGTATCAAGATCAGATTTACAGTGATCCTTCGAAACATTTAATGTACCCTATGGAAGTTCAGGAACACTTTACCTTAAGAGATGGAGGACCAACTGTTCGAATTCGACCTATACTTGCCAGTGACGAAGATAAACTTCGAAGATTCTTTTATTCCGTTTCCGAAAAAAGTAGATATTCACGTTATTTTAGTGCGATACGAGCACTACCTCATAGCTTAGCTCAAAAAGAAGCCAACATTAACTTTAGTCAGGATATGGGAATTGCTGCATTTTTAGGTCCGATTTCAAAAGAAAATATTATAGGAACAGGTCATTTTTTCATTCTTCACGATTTTAAAACTGCAGAAATTTCTTTACTCGTTCATGAGGACTTTCGCAACAAAGGTCTAGCAAGAGAATTTCTCCGTTATCTGACTAAACGTGCGTTAGAATTAAACATTAACCGTTTTATAACAGAAACAATCATGGGGAATGCTGCTGCTATTCATCTGCTTAAAGATTTCGCAGAAAGTGGTTTAGCAACTAATGCTTCTATGGAAAGCGAAGGAGGTATAATTATTCTTACTTGGGAGTTTACAGAGGAATCTTTTTATCGCCTAAACCCTCGATATAAAGAAAAATAAGATTTACTATCGATTTGCAAAATACTGCTCATAATGCTGAAGAGCTTTCTTTATGCCACTCGCGAGGAACTTTTCCTCAACTTTGGTTGATGAAATCACTGTAGGTCTGAAAATGTCAAAAATCTCCTTTGTTTGTTGAATTCTTTCTGCTGGGGAGATTTCATCTTTTTCTGTATCTGAATGAGTCATCCCATGAATTTTTTGCCACTTCCGTAGCGCTTTCCAAAGGAATCCTTTTATCACCATTCGTGATAGTTCGGTTTCTTGTGCAATTATTTCCGCGAATTCTCCGATAATTTGTCTTTGGATTTTGTCGACATCAATACGCTCTAAGGGTTTAGCCATTCTGACCAATTACACAGCACAAAACCTTTAGAACCTTTCTAGACAAATTATTACCTTATTCAATACAAAAAAGCTAGCGATTAGCATAATGAGTCGTATAATGCTTAATTGATTTTTTGATTCCCTGTGCAAGAGCTTCCTTTTCAGTATCTGTTCCTGTTTCAATTTTTGTGTTACAAATCGCTAGAATTTCAGTGGCTTGTTGAATCCTGTCTTTAGGAGAGCTTCCTGTTCCTGTTTCAGTATCAGTAATAGTAAGACCATGCTCTTTTTGCCATTGACGAAGTGATTTCCACAGAAAACCTTTCACGACTAATACAGTAAGGTCTGTTTCATCAGCAATAATATCTGCAAATTCTTCAATTATTTTCTTTTGTATGGAATCAACTTTTATTTTTTCAAGTGGGGATTTCGACATTCTATTGGCCTATCTTGTATTATAATTTATATTTCTTCTTCCAGTAGCAGCACACTATTCAACTTCAGCAATATTTTGCAGCATCAGTTTGATTACTTCCTTTCCTCCAATCAGATTTTTGATCCGAATGCGTTCATTTTGCCCATGAGCTCCATCTGAAGGCTGGCCAATCCCCACACCAATTGCTGGTGCGTTGAAGGTCTTTTCCATAAATGGAATAATGGGAATAGAACCCCCTGAACGGGCAAAAGAGGGTTCAATTTTCCAGTATTGTTGCAGTGCTTTTTTTCCTGACTTGAAAAGGAAGTTATTCACATCACCTAACCACCATTCTCCATTACCCAAGGGAGAGACTGTTAACTTATTAGGAGAATTTAATTTCATAAATTCAGTTTGGACATGTTTGATAAAAAGTTGAGAGATTTCCTCAGGGTCTTGATCGGGAACTAAACGCATACTCACTTTTCCAATCACTTTTCCAGGAACAACAGTTTTTCCTCCAGATCCTGAAAATGCACCCTCAACTCCATGAATAGATAAACACGGATTACGCCACATAGCCATCAAAGTTTGCTTTGCATCTTCTTTTAATACCTTGGAAATGCCAATAGCATCCTTGTATTCCTGTAGTGAAAATTCTAGATTCTCATAGAGCTGAGCTTCATCCTCAGTTAATGGTTTAACCTTATCATAAAAACCTTTTACTAGTACTCTTCCCTCTAAATCAACAAACCGTGACATCAAGTAGACAAGATCAATCAATGGCTCGCGTATTGTACCACCAACCATTCCTGAATGTTGATCGCTTGATGGTCCCTCGATCTCTATGCCCAAATAGGTAATTCCACGGAACCCGTAGTCTAAAGACGGTTGTTCATCAGTAAACCAGGAAGTATCAAGGATCATAATACCATCCACATTACCAATATAGTCTTTATTTTTGAGGACAGTGTCTTCAAATCCCCCAGAGGAACTCTCTTCTTCACCCTCATATAAAATCCTTATATTTACAGGAAGATTGGGGTTTTCCTTGAGAAGCTCATCAAGGGCAAAAATAGTCACTGCAATCGGCCCTTTGTCGTCATCGGTACCTCTGGCATATACGTATCCATCATCTTTTTGAGTCAAAACAAATGGGTCAGTATCCCAACCATCTGAAATCTCTGCAGGTTGAACATCGTAATGAGAGTAAAATAATATTGTCTTTTTCTTCGGATCCTCTCCCATTTTCCCAAATACAAAGGGATTCTTATTTTTGTCTTCATTCTCAATAATTTCTGCCTGCATTCCAATATCTAGAAGTTTTCCTTTAATAAATTCAGCAGTCTTTCTAGAGTTTTCTGCTTGATTTCTGTCTGAACTTACAGATTTAAAGGCAACTAAGTGTCTTAAAAAGTCAATAATTGGTTCATCCATTAGTATTTCCTCTTACAGTGGATTTTTGTTAAGAGAATTAATAATGTTTAGATCCCGACGATAAGGATGTTGAGGAGTGATAGCTTAAAAAATAAAAAAAACAGAGGGGAGGGAAGAAAAAGTCTATTTTCTTCTTGTGACAATCCCGTCTTCCATAAGAATTTGTCTTTCTGCATAAGCAGCAATATCTTCCTCATGGGTAATAATGACAACTGTCGTACCAGTTTCTTCATGAAATTTTTTCAACAGTTCCATCACTTGTTTACCAGTTCCACTGTCGAGGTCACCAGTAGGTTCATCTGCGAAAATTACTGCGGGTTGATTTGTAAGTGCACGAGCAATCGCTACTCTCTGCATTTGACCTCCACTTAGCTGAGCTGGGAATTGTTTTGCCTGTTGATCAATACCTACACCTTTGAGAAGATCCTCAATCCGTTGTCGCATTTCTTTGCTTAATCCATCGGCCAGATCCGCTGGAAGAGCCACATTTTCCCGAGTATTAAAGTGGGGTAACAGTGCATAACTTTGGAAAATAAATCCCATTTCTCTAAGTCGCACATTTGACTTAGCAGAATCATTCATTTTATGAAGATCTTTACCTCTAAAGTAGACGCTTCCATGATCTGGTGAATCAAGACTAGCCATACAATTGAGAAGAGTAGTTTTTCCAGCACCTGACGATCCAACAATTGCAACGAATTCTCCTTCTTTGATATCAAGATTTACCCCACGGATAGCATAAACAGTATTGCGTCCGAGATTGTAATTTTTGAAGAGACCCCGTACAGCAATGATTGTATTCTTGTCGATTTCTTCTGCTGCTGTTTTTTCTACTTGAAGTAATTGTGCATTAAAACTGAAGAACGGTAGATCTGAACCAAAGTAATCAGACCAGATTTTAAGCATCTCTGCCTCAACAAACAGGTCCACACTAAGTTCAGCCATGGTTCGTAGTGCTTCTTTAAACTCTTTTTTAGAATCGATAGTTTTAACTCCATTAACTCCGTCATCCAAGTAGTCACGAATGCATAGCTGACACTTTTGAATCAATTCACTGACTTCGTGCAATTTTACTTTTCCAGTAGATATCTCTTCAGAGATTCTGGATATTGTGGCATTAAAGTCGCCAAAATCACTTTTGAGATTATACTGTGTGAGATACATACGTGGAATCTCAAACAGGTTGAAGATTCGGTAAATTAAATTCTCTAGTTCCAGTAAAGCACTTAATTTCGCAACTAGAATCCGCAAGAAAAGATCGAATTTTGCTTGGATCTTCTTGTCAGTTGTTGTATAATGCTGTTTAGATATTTCTTCCTCAAGTTTAGTTAACACATTATTCATTTCATCTAAGCGTTGGACTGTTGGCTTCAAGAATGTGACAAAAAAGTTAGCTATTAGCAATTGATCAACAACTCCACCGATATTAATGGGGATTTCTGCTGTTGAACCACAAAAGAGGGGAAAATCAAACCCTGATAAATAAAACCTATATTCATTGACTTCCTCTATATCCCATAAAGTAATGAAACTTTTATTACTTAATTCACAGAAAATTTTCGGTAAATCAGAATTTACCTTTTTCAATTCACTGTCTAGCTTCTTAGGGAGGCTACCGTCAATTTCTTTGATAAAATTTTTAACAATTTGGGATGTTTCCTTGAGTTCTTGATTATTTAGTAATAACCGTCTGAACTTCGCTTCATTTGTTTTGTTATAGGATTCATAACGTTTGAACAGATTACCTTTCTCGATTTTTTCCACTAATTCTGGATGCACACTTCCATTTGGTTTTTCTCCTGAAAGAAAGATGAATGAATTTAGTTCTTGACTATTAATACTCCTTTTTTTCACTTGAAGTAGTTTTTTCATATCAGAAGCTAAATTTTTCCGTAATTCAGCATTTATTGTTCGTAAGGGCTTATCTATTAGAGCTGCTGTGTATATTTTCATCGTTATTCCTCCAAGAATGGTCCCATCTCAACATGAGAAATTTTTCCATCTAGCATATGGACTATATAATCGCATTTTTCAGCAATCCAGCGGTTATGGGTTACGAGGACAAATGTTTGTTGATTAATTCGATTTATCCGTCTGAAAAGTGTCATAACCTCTGCACTGGTTGTACTATCTAAATCACCTGTAGGTTCATCGCCTAATATAATAGCTGGATCAGTTATTAACGCTCGAGCTACAGCAACTCGCTGTTGCTGGCCTCCTGAGAGTTCTAATGGGCTGTGATAAAGACGATCTCCCATACCAAGATCTCTCAACAGCATTTTTGCCTGTTCTCGTGCGATACCGGAATTGTTTCCTTGAAGCAAAAGAGGAGTTTCGACATTTTCAACTGCAGTTAAAAATGGGAAGAGATTGAATAGTTGAAAGATGAATCCAATGTTGTCTCTCCGAAATGCCGTCATCTGACCATCAGATAAGTCATTTGTATCAATGTCCGAGATGAAGATGTCACCTCCAGAGTTTTTATCTAAATGTCCAATCATATTTAGTAAAGTTGTTTTACCGCACCCTGAAGGCCCCATAATAGCCATCATGTCACCTTTTCGAACTTCTAAGTCGACTCCTCTTAGAGCATGAACTTCATTGGTTTTTCCTTCATTATATCGTTTATGAAGTCCTTCGATTCTTAAGATAACTTCTGAATCGGATGTCTTCTGGGTTATTTCTTTTGATTTAACTTCGTTTTGCGCCATAAAGTTCACCTTAACCGACATACCTCAATGCTTCAGCTGCTGGAATTCTACTAGCTACCCATCCAGGTATTGCCCCAGCAAGTAATCCAATGAAAGTGATGAATGTAAGATATGCACCAATTGTTCCCCAAGGAATGACAACTGGAACATTCATCATATTTGCGAATCCAACATTCACAAACAGACCATTAACCACTCCTATGATTAAACCGATAAATCCAAGTACTACAAGCTCTAAGAGAGCAGCTAACATAACTTGAAAACGAGGGAACCCAATTGCTCGCATCATACCAATTTCACGCTTCCTTTCTGCAACATTTCTAACAGAGATTACCGCCATCCCGACTGCACCGATTATCAGGCCAAAGTTCACATATATCTGTAAGAAGCTGGTCATTTGCTCCATTGATTCGAGTTCTTGTTCAATTCGTCCATAAATGGTTTCAGCGGTTCCCAATATAAGATTATAACCAATAATCTTGCGATAACCTTCATTTTCCGTGTTAGTGAATTCTTCTATTTTCTGAGTTAGATCTTCTAAAGCAGGATCATCAAGAGGATAAGTAGTTTTGATGATAAAGGTATCAAATTGTTCCGGATCTCTCCACGTTGGTTGGGGAATTCCTGCCTTCCCGAAAAAGCTTGTGTTTGCAGAAAATCGGCTTGGAATATAGATAGAACCTAAGCTGCCTGAATCTCCTTCGAATCCTTGATCAGGACCCATCGATGGTGATAAGGGGAACCCTCCAGCTCGATT
>JAEOTM010000008.1 GCA_016839815.1 Candidatus Hodarchaeota archaeon | reverse complement strand
TCAGGACAAAAACCCATTTCAACCTCTTTTCAAAGCGATATCCACCGTGACCAAATTGACATAAGCAACCAGGCGGCAACATACCCCTTACCTTTATCAACTAGTAACTCTGTACTTTCGTATTACAATATCTTCATTTTAATTCATCGAACAAATACTGTTATGAGTGGTTCGATCAATAACCCCAATTGGCGACGATGAGAATCATCACCTAAATTTCCCCAATATACTTACCCCCATTATAAAGGTGGTCAGCTGATCTCATCGTCGCCATCTTTATTTTGCTTATAAGAACCAATTATATGATATTGTAATAACAGTAATTAGAGATTAATGAAAAACAGAATATAGTGCATACTGGAATATAATTTTTTAGTACTTAACAGACGCTAGCCCTAATATAAAACCGACTAATTTGATCGAATCAAAGCTATGATTCCAGATGCCTAATTAATATATTTGTTATATGGGTAAAATCTTACATAGTTTTTTTAAATTCACTAATTACGGTAAGTTTATAGTGTACTTTAATTTGTCGATTCTGCAGAAAAAGTAGCAATCAAATAAAAAACCCACTTAGAGCAATACTAAATGGGTATCGTATTTCAGTTATATAAAATAAACGGGTAAGAATATACGACAATCCAGCCGCATAAAATTACACGTTGTCAGTATGTTTGGGTTAAATGAGTTAGTCTCCTTAGAGGTTACTCTAAAATAGTATTGACATTCTGGATTCCATCAATCAGTTTTTTGGCGTTGGATGAATATTCACCCGGTTTATTTTCAATCCAATGGAGATAAATTAAAGCGTTTTCTGGATCTTTATTTAGAAGATTTGCTTGGGCTAAAAACCACTTTATTTCTATTTCCAATGCAAATTTATTTAGTCTATCTGCTTCTGATAGCGCCACAATAGATGGTTTAGGTTGTTTATTTAGAAAATAACTAACACCAAGATAAAACCAATATTCCCATCTTTCTGGTGATTCCTGAGTTGCTTCTTTTAGAATCTTGGCAGCTCTTTTATAATCATCTTCGTTGTAGAATTTAATCCCCTCTAAAAACAGCGGACTCATAGATGGAGTAGTCATTTGAGTTCTGGTGGATAACTCCTGATAAGGGAATTTTTCAAATGATAACATTGACAAATAGACATTTCCTGGTCCCAAATGCCTGAAAACAATCATTGTCAACAACACGATGACAATTACTCCAGCCGGAACCAACACCTTAGGTCTGTGAAATAGATTAAGATTATCCAGCCACTCACCAAAGGAATTCTGCAGAATCTTTCGTTTCTTTTTTATTGATATCAGTTCTTTCTTCAATCCTTCGAAAGTTACCCCCTGCTCATGTAAGGAATCCACTATTTCCTCTCTAAGACTACCGATTACGGCTGTTTCTGAATCAGCCTTTGAAAGCTCCAATCGACAGAACTCGCAATTCATCATATGAACTTCAAATCTGCGTCTATCTTGTTCGTCTAACAAATGTAGCACATATTGCGTTAAGAGTAATCCTTCATTAGAGTTAGTGCATTTCATATTAGGTTCCCCCTTTCTTTTTTGATAATCTTTTCAGTTCTCTATACAACTTATTCCGACACCGTGTATTTCTGGTGTCGAACGCCGATCGAGTCAATCCCTGATCCAAAGAACTGATATCTTCCCACATTTCGTTAATGTTTTTCCCTTCCAATAGTCCCATGAAAAGTGTTTGGCAATATGGTGATAAACTCTTGATGGCTAGTACAAATTTATTTTTAATTTCCTGTTGTTCGATTTTCGTTATTACATCAAACGATTTGTCAACAAATGTTGAATTATGATTTCCAGCAGTATCGGATAATGCTCTGTGTTTTCCTTTACGTTTTTGTATTTCATTTCCAATCTTATTTATAAGAATTTTTAATGCATACCTTTCCGGATGATCAGAAATGCCATCTAACTTATTCCAAAAGACCTCGAGTGTTTCCTGTAATATATCTTCTTGATCCTCGGGAGACCATCCACAACATCTATATTTGATGGACAATCGAAGTCTTACACTTAGCGCTTCGATCAACTCGTTTTGACAGTTCGAGTCTCCGCCTTGTGCTGCCTTTAGGAGTGATTGCCAATCTACAGGTTGTTGTGACATACCGTATTTGAAAAATATAAATAAGAGTCCTGATTTTACTAAACATTAATTAGCACAACCAGTAGTCAACATGAAGGGAGCCCAATAGTATATGTCAACGTACTTATTTTTTGTGCTGAATTGCGCCATCTGTATTGCTTCTACTTTATTATGTGTCTGTAAATTTCGATAGAAACATTCCATAAAATATCCCGTGGATTCATCATACACAGTCCATAAAGTAGACACCAAGGATTGCGCGCCTGCGCTTAAAAAAGCTCTCGAAAGTCCTACCAACTCGTCACCAGTCGTTAGTTTACCCAATCCAGTCTGACAGGCAGACAATACAACTAAAGAAGCGTTCAAATCCAAAGTAAAGATTTCATGCACATCCAACTCACCATCGTAACCATCACTTGGCGCCAACAGTAACCCTGAATACATAGGAAAAGATGAATTCAATTCTGCATGGCATGCTAAATGAAGTAAATCATGTTCCGCGGCTCGTTCCCGAAACATTGATTCGGTGGCATTTCTGTCTGTATAAATTTCATTACTAAGAAACACTTGCCCGATACGTTTCACTTCATCTTTGGAAAATTCGATTGATTTACACCTCTCCCGATTGGTAGTAGGATTCCCGAATGCCAATATCCGATCATACTTCCCAGGATCTTTGTTCAATAGAAATTTCATCACAGACGCAGATGGTAAATAAGAAATTTGAAATTTCTCAAAAAGATATTTTCCATCCTGATCTTGAAGTGCTTGAAAAGGTAAGTAGTGCAATATCCCGTGCGGAACAATAATTAGCCTGTTTGTTTTTATCCTATCAGAAATTGGGGCAATTAACACATTATACAATTCCCACGATAAGTAATCAGTCGATCCACGCATCAGGATCGTTTCACGAAATGATTCTACCAAGGATTGCAGACTATCTCCCGCAACGTTTTCTTCTACTAAGTCGACATTCATGTAAGTAATTGCCCAAATCAGCACCTTATTTTCCGTAAGAAAGAACTCTAATAAGGTACTTTCTGGAGTAAGTAATTTCTGCACCTCTGGGAGTGTCAATGGTTGTTCAGTTTTCATTGATAGCAATTCTGGTTCATATTCACTACTATCAATAGCACCTCTGAGGCATTCTCCATGAGTACTCATGCTAACCTGAACCTCATCACCGAGAATATCCAGAAACGACCTTGCACGACCCCGTTCCATATAATTGAAGGCTTCCTCCATTTGACTGTTCGTTAATAGCAAAGTCACCATCTTTTCATAAACTGAGTAGGTACCGGAAGCATAGCTACTTTTCTGGGCTTCTATTTCCAATCTTCCCCGTATCCCTTCGACACTCTCAATTGCTTTTGCATAATTTTCAAGTGCGTGGGAAATTTCTCCCATTTCCATATTGCAGTCCCCTAACGCTATATATCCTGCCCGAATATAATCATCTGCACCAAGATCCTTTACTATTGCAAGTCCTGTTTGAATCGACTCCAATCCCGCTTGATGTTTTCCTACCTTGCTGTAAGTTCTGCCTATATTTAACAAACTTGATCCTTCACCAATCTTATTCTTCGCTTCATTGAATGCATATAGACTCTTCTGGTAATATTCCAACGCATTTTGATAATCCTCCAACTCAGAGTACACTACTCCAATATTATTCAAAGCACTCCCTTCTTTATTTTGATTGCCTAATTCCCTAAGTAACTCTAAACTTTGCTGATAGTATTCAAGGGCTTTTTGGTATTCATTGAGACATCTATGAATAAGTCCCATATTTTCTAAGGCATCGCTTTCAGTGTTGCGGTCACCTAATTCCTTAGCGATTAACAGGCTATTATTATAGTATTCATAGGCTATCTCGTAATCATGTAGATAATAATATACTGAACCGATTGTCAATAATGTAATCATTTCATATTGACGGTTATCAGTGTCGCGAAAGATCCTTAGGCATTGGTGGTAATTATTTAAAGCCTTTGGGAAATTAGACTGCCATAAATAAACATTCCCAAGATTCTGCAATGCAATCCCTTCCTCCCTGGAATCTCCCATTTCGTATGCTATTGTCAGACTTTTGTTAAGATACTCGATGGCTTTGTCATATTCGGAAAGGCTACTGCACAACGTGCCCAAATTGTTTAACACTTTCCCTTCAAATTTCCGATCACCTAACTCTTGATAAATCCGACAAGCTTTTTCCCAACATACCAAAGCACTGTCATGGATACCCTGATAATAGAAGACAATTCCAAGTTTTCTTAAAGCATGTGATTCTCCAATAAGATTCTTTTGTGATTGATATAAATGTATCGCAGAAGAATAAGATTCCTTCGCAGAAAAATATTGACCAATCCCTCGAAGAGAATCT
Organism: Candidatus Hodarchaeota archaeon; assembly: GCA_016839815.1. Taxonomy (GTDB): domain Archaea; phylum Asgardarchaeota; class Heimdallarchaeia; order Hodarchaeales; family Hodarchaeaceae; genus Hodarchaeum. The sequence continues at coordinate 123 of JAEOTM010000008.1, read as the reverse complement.
CCCTTGAACACTAATTGTTCAGCATCCAGATAATTTCCAGTCAGTGGTGATGACTGATAAAAGAAGGTAATTATAATAATACCAAACACAAAGGCAAGTCTAATACGTCCAAAAGTCACAGTA
>JAEOTM010000105.1 GCA_016839815.1 Candidatus Hodarchaeota archaeon | reverse complement strand
TGTGTACTACAGCAGAATCAATGAATATTGACTATTTTTCAGGTTTAGTGTGGACTTCAGATATTTACTACCAAGATGACCCAGATTATTTCAAGAAATGGCTCCCTTATAATGTAACGTGTGTGGAAATGGAATCTTCCTTTCTTTTTACATATGGTTTAAAGCGGAGATTACGAACAGGGACAATTTTGACTTCTGATGGGAATTTGAACCATTTAAAAAATATTTATGTAGGTCCCATTAAAAAACATGAGCAAATATTTGAAGCAGGAGTCGAAAAAACAATTAAATGTGCAATAGCAACCATAGAAACCCTTGCTCTAAACTGAACTAAACATATGAAGTGTTTTTATTTCTTGTATGATCACAAATAATGAGTAACTAATAGGTGGATTGACGTTTATGACTGATAAGGATGCGAATGATATCAAAATCAAACTAACCAAGACGGAAAAACCTGAACCTCCAAAAGAAGAAAAAGTAGAAACTAAGCATAGCGTTAAATTAGATGGAAAAGAAATTAATTACACAGTAAATGTTGGAACAATGCTTATCAAGGAGAAAGAAGAGAAGAAACTCCCTCAATCAAAAGCAACCATGTTTTATATTGCTTACACACTTGATAATGTTGCAGATGATAGAAAACGACCGATCACTTTTTCATTTAACGGTGGACCAGGTTCCTCATCAGTTTGGTTGCATTTAGGAGTACTAGGTCCTCGTAGAGTTATTGCAGAGGATAATGGAAGACCTTTACAACCCCCTTATCAATTAGTGAGTAATGAATATTCGTTGTTGGATGTAACTGATCTAGTTTTTATCGATCCGGTAAGTACTGGATATTCACGGGCAGTAACTGGAGAAAAAGAAACAAGATTTCATGAATATAAAAAAGATATAGAATCAGTTGGAGAATTTATACGGTTATTTACCTCTCGCTTTAAACGATGGAATTCACCAAAATTCCTGGTAGGTGAAAGCTATGGAACCACACGAGCTGCAGGACTTGCAGGTCATTTACATGCAGAGCTCGGGATGTTTTTGAATGGAGTGATGCTCATATCTAGCATTCTAAATTTCCAGACAGGTAGGTTTACGCCAGGAAATGATTTACCAAATATATTATTCCTCCCCACCTATACAGCAACGGCTTGGTATCATAAAAAACTACCTGAGGATCTACAAGGAGACCTGTTAAAAACTCTTGAAGAAGTGAAAGAATTTGCACTGAATGATTATGCCTCCGCTTTAATGAAAGGGGACCAATTATCCCCCGAGGATGAAAAGCGAATTATTAGTCAATTAACTCGCTTTACAGGTTTGACAAGTCAATATGTTCAAGGAGCCAATCTAAGAATTAATATCCATCGATTTGCAAAAGAATTGCTACGGAAGGAACATAGAACTGTTGGAAGATTAGATAGTCGTTTTAAAGGAATTGACCGAGATGATACAGGAGCAGAAGTTGAATTTGATCCAAGTTATGCAGTTATTCAAGGACCCTACACCGCTACTCTGAATGATTACGTTCGTCGTGATTTACAATTTGAAAGTGACTTACCCTACGAAATCCTAAGTCCAATTTACAAAACTTGGAAATATGAGGATTATCAGAATCAATATTTGAACGTAGGAGAAACCCTCAGGCAAGCAATGAGTATGAACCCTTTCCTGAAGGTTTTCATCGGAAATGGGTATTTTGATCTAGCTACACCGTTTTATGCGACAGAATACACGTTTAATCATCTTGAATTAGATGCAAGCTTACGAAAGAATATTCAAATGGAATATTATGAAGCAGGGCATATGATGTATTTACATCCTGCTTCCCTACAAAAATTAAGGATCGATTTAGTCAATTTTATTCAAGAAGCATTACCACAATGAAGATTAATGAGATTCTGAAATATTAAGAGACAGTTAATGGATTTGGGTGTGAAAATGGTCAAAACAGTACAAATGACAAATAGTGGACAACTAAATATTGTAGATCAACAGCTACCTGAACTTGAACAGGGCGCTGTACTAGTAAAAACAGCTTTTTCAGAAGTTTGTGGAACAGATTGTCATTTACAAAAAGGAAAACTAGCTGGAGTTCCTTATCCAATTATTCCTGGTCATGTATCCACAGGAATTATTGATAATATCAATGGAGAAATTCGAGATGTCGAGGGAAATCTTCTCAAAATTGGGGATCCTATCACCTTTTTGGATGTTCATGAGACTTGCAATTCTTGTTGGTTCTGTTTAGTCGCTAAAGCAACTACACGCTGTCCTCAAAGAAAGGTTTATGGCATTACTTACTCTGCGAAAGAGGGTTTATTAGGTGGATGGTCTCAGTACATCTATTTAAAACCAGGAGTAAAGATCATTAAACTCCAGTCCGTTGAGACATTGAAAACATTTATTGCAGCTGGATGTGGTCTTCCTACTGCCATTCACGCTATACAAAGATCCGAAATAAAGTTAGGGGATACGGTTGTTGTCCAAGGAGCTGGACCAGTTGGATTGATGGCTGCGATGTGTGCTCGATTAAGCGGAGCGTTTCAGGTAATTATGGTTGGAGCACCAAATCATCGATTGGAAATAGCGAAAGCATTTGGTATTAACCATGTGGTAAATATTGATGAAAAAGATCCTAAATCCCGAGTAGCGAAAATCATTGAGCTTACAAATAATCGGGGTGCAGATGTCACAATTGAAGCAACTGGTGTAGCATCAGCGATAAAAGAGGGATTAGAAATGACTCGCGATGGAGGGAAATATACGATAGTAGGTCAATATACCGACTCTGGAGAGATATTGATCAATCCCCACTTGGATATAAATAAGAAACACATCACTGTTCGTGGTTCTTGGGGAAGCGATTTTAGTCATTTCTATTTAGCTGTAAAATTAGTTGAAAGATATCAATCCGAGTTTCCTTTTGAAAAAATTATTTCGAAGCATTATACTCTTGATAATATTGAAGAGGCTCTCAATGATGTGAAACAGCTAAAAGTTATGAAAGCCATCATACAACCAAATCCTAAATAAATGGAAAATAAATGAGATTCTTAGTTTACTAGCTGTGATAAATAAGAAAGAAGTCAGATAAGTACTATCTATTAATTTAAATGAGCAAGAGGTTAAATCGTTGAAACCATCGGCTCATATTCTTAAACAACGGATCTCTTCTATTAACCATCTCTTAACTTGAGAAAGACACTTTCTTTTCTAATTTATATTGAAGTTCTTTGAAAGTTTAATAAACTCAATAATAGTTTTCATTTCTATCCTGTTTTGAGTTGATAAAAATGGTTCTCTTCCTTATAATTCAATTATTTTTAACGTGTTGTTTCCTATTCCTTTTTTCTTTGGTTTTCTTACTTCTTGAGGAGTCAAAACTCAATATTTTCCTTATTTTGATTATTTCACTATACGTAACATACTTCTTGGCCTTATTCATATTGGCTTTGTTAAGTAAAATTGCACGTATTCTGATGGTTAAGAAAGAAGGGGATATTACGGGTTTAGATCTGATTTTTTGGACAATTCAAGAATCTGCATTGGATATTGCATTGAATTTGACTCGAAAGTTCT
>JAEOTM010000104.1 GCA_016839815.1 Candidatus Hodarchaeota archaeon | reverse complement strand
GTTTCAAATTCTGTTTGAAGACTTAGCTTATCTTCCTCTGATTGGGCAATGTTAAAAATTGCCACAAATGCATTTCTTGCCTCAAATACTTTATCTTTAGTTAGAGAAGTTGTATCAATCACGCTGTCACTTATCACATCTTCAATTCTTGAGCTATCAATACCCTCTGCGGTACCCCCTAAATCTTTTGTTACAAACACAGATATTCCAGGAGTATGCATAACCTCAAACAAGTCTGAAACATTGGCATCAAATTCTTGGGACATGGATTCTTCAAATGCTGCAATTAGTAAATCTCCGACCGCATTTGGGATTGTTTCCAGTCTTTCTTTAGCTAGTTTGGCAAATGGAATATCCATTTCTGATAAGGAGGGTTTATTGTCTAAAATGATTAAGGAATTTCCAGGAGCATCGGGTCTAAATGCCACCTCATAGAGGAATTTAGCAGCATTATACTGTACTCTTGAATTTTCAAATACTTCTGGGAGTAATGTCAAAACCGGGGGAATTTTATTAAATTCTTCGTGGAGAATTTTCAATACAGTCAATGTTCCACCTAATCCGGTTGCCCCTGGTCCAGCTGTTACCAGCAGTAACCCTTCTTCTCCCTTAGGTATTATTTTTCCCAAAGCTTCACTAATCGTCTTTTTCTTTTTCTCAGCTGCAATAATACTTTCATCAATTTTTTTGGCAAATCCATCATGTTGATCATCAATACTAATTCTGACATTAAATAATTTGTTTCGAGGGTGTTCTTCTAACTCAGAAGTGATTGCTAAACTCTTGGAGTTCACTTCGTATCTTTTTAAAGTGGAAATTATTCCTGCTCCAATTTCTTGTCCACTATCACCACAGGAGATGATAGTTACCTTTATGTCCTGAATACCAAATAATTTTCTCCACATTTTAGAAAAATCCCCCTAAAATAACTAAGATTCTTACTAAGACTGGAACTCCTCTAGACACATAAAGTGTTAATAGTGCTGCTATTTGAATGAGTCGAATGGGATTTACTGGTGAAGGTTTCATTGTATAGATGTAATTTCTGAGCATATACAAAATTTGAGTCTCATTTGATATGATAGAATCACGTTTCAATGCTACTCCAGTAATTTCATCAAACAAAAATGGATCTAATTCAGTCAAAGCTTTAATTTTGAACCGACGAATCACTAACCATGCCCTAACTATTGGGGCAATTATTGCTCCAAACGAGGCGATTAGAGAGATGACTAAACCAATAATAATGTAAAAAGTAATTCCCGTGCCATCACCAGCTATGGCAACAGGTTTAGATAGTCCACCACTTAAAAAGAATGGAGTAAATATGAGAAAGAATACAGCATTGAATATCACAGTAGAGCTTGCTAAACCTAATATAGGAATATCACCAAGAGATCTAACAGATAAACCTGGAGTGTCTGAAAGAACCCCAACAACCTCATAATTCTTCTTTGAGAGAATGCTTTCATGTCCCTCTGTATAGCCTTTTACCCGTGCATTAATTTTCTGCAGTAACGCGTCATATATCCTTGAATTCAAAGATACATATCGATAGGATAGCATAGACACATAAAGCATAAGAGATATTCCAAAATGACCAATAACGAGTAAAATGATCCAAAAGACAACTGCGATCGTACTTGAAATTTTATCGTTAACAAGTACAATGTTTATCAGTTGGAGTTCCATTACAAGAGGAATAACAAGAGAGGCAATAAAGAAACGTCTATTCCACATTGATTGGTATGCATCATTGAATGGGCCTTCAATTTCTTCTACAAGCCAAGGTGCCTTTTTTGATTCGATCAAATTAATAAGTATGCTATACATCAATTTCAAATATCCAGGACTAGCTGCTACCCCAAGTACAATGAAAAAAACCAAAACTGATGCAACATCAGTCTTTTTGTATAAGGAACCTGCATGGATTATTAAACTAAGTGAAGGTATCCCTAAAAGGAGAATTAAACCAAGCAATCCGTAAACAATCCTCCACTTCTGATGTATGACTGCGTTCATTGGCATTCTAGACAGTGCTTTGGGTAGTTTACGAATATTGTGTATCGGATTTTCCAGCACTGGTATTAATGATAGATATTGAGGATCTAATCCCTGTGGAAGATTTTCTTCATGTTCATCAAGAAATTCTTCAAAATCAAATCTTATGTCTTCTTCATTAAGATGTTTATCCAATAACTTTGTAATAACAGCTATGTGAGATCACCCCTGCGTCTTTTTTCAGCATACTCCTCAGATCGTTCTTTTGAAAGTTCTTCTCCTGTTTTCACCTCAATTTCTTCATCTGCTTTTAATCGGTCTATTTTTGGATTTACCTTACCTTCTTTAGCATTTTGAATTTCAAGGTTTAAAACACTGACTCGAGCATCTTCTGCCATTTGCATATATTCTTCAATGATTTGTGGAAGTTTTAGCCCAGTAAAAGCACCACGAACTTCATAATTTTGAATATCTTCCTCCACTTCTGCAAATTTCGGAAATATATCACTATTAGAAAACTTATTAAGGAGATTTCGGTAATCTTCGGAAGTAATTTTTTCTTTTGTAGCCTGTACGAAACAGTATGAACGTGTGCTTGAAAGTATATTGACTTCCATTGAATGTGAAACTGATTGCTTTGCTTCAAAGAACGAGGTCAGTGTTTCATAATTACTCCCTGAATGCATGAATGATAATACTCCAATTCCTTTTATTTCCCTAAATATTTCAAGGAATTCATTTAAGTCAGCAGAATATCCGTCACTCTCAATCTCGGTGCTTACTATTAGATCACCAATGACCGCACCTATTCTCTCATTGATAGCTGCAATAACAGTAGAATAACTCGATCTGGTGTTTTTATCAAAGAAATACTCATTATCAATACAAATAGTTGCCAGTTTTAAGCATCTGTCGACAGGTGCATACATAAATCGATATAAAGCACTGGCTGCATTAAATTTAATACGTGTGTTTTCATCTTTTCCGGGTAGAATGAGGAAAGGGACTGGTCTCTTTCCCAAATCAATTAGATATGACGCGATTTCTATTCCTGCACCAACACCAGTTCCTCCAGATCCAATTAGAAGAAATACAATTTCATGTTTATATACTTGATCCAAGGATGCTAAATATTCCTCTATCGATGTGATTAAGTCATCCTTGCATTTTTCTGCAAGCGTTGCACCTTTTCTAAATTGCTTTGCTGTACCTGTGCTTGTACCCGGAATAAGGAACTTGTGACTCAGATTAATTTCTTCAAGTTCATCTTGATCTGTTTCTACTCCCATAACCGGATACTCAATATCATATTTCTTTAGCCGTTCAGCGACTTTAGAAGCAATTCGCACACCACAACCACCAATTCCAATAATAGGAATTTGTGGAGCCCTTGGTATTTCAGCACTTAATAGAGGAGATACTACATCTCCAGACTGAAGATCAATTTTACTAAAATCATCCAGTTTTTCTTGTTTATCGTCTGCATTTAAATACTCTAATTCAGACAACAGTATACTTTCGCTACCAATGGTTTTCTTTCTAAGAAAACTGAATAATGATTTTTTACGAGCCATTTTTACTTACAATTGCAAAGGAAACTTCAAGTTAAAAAGTATAATTCATATGTTATAGGTATTATTGTTTAATTTATCATTAAACAGCTATCAGTATTTCATTTACGCATACTAGATATCACTTAACGAGTATGCTCTTGTAAATCGTTCTCTTGCTTCATCAGATTCAATGATGTCCTCCGCATTAATGTAGTGAATAAGATTGGTAGATGATGGCAGTCCTAGCAATGATCCTGCAACTACTACAACTTTGGAATCACGATCAATGTATTCTTTCTGATAGGCCGTGCAAATTCCGTCATGATGCATCTCATCTGTGTCTGTATAGTCTCTATCTAGCAATAGTGGATAAACATTCCAGGTTAATCGAGACCTGCGTAGGGTTTTGATTGATGGCGTAACGGCAATTATAGGTTGTGATGGCCGGAATTTAGAAACCAATGCACTTGATAATCCAGTTCTGGTGAATGCCATGATCAC
>JAEOTM010000103.1 GCA_016839815.1 Candidatus Hodarchaeota archaeon | reverse complement strand
TAGAACGAGCTGAAAAGATTTTCGAAATAATCAACTATGAAGATCAATCTATTCCAAAATCACATCTCTACAAGGCAGGACTCAACTCTGTTACCGCAGAGAAGTGGTTAGAGTTAATAACTTTTATTCAAAATCAACCAAAAATCCGATTAGTAAAAACAAATAAAACTACAATAATCGAAAAATTAGAAAAGAAATTTTCTCAAATGAGCTTAAGATTTTTCCTTGATGAAAACCAACCGATCGATAAGAGGATGAGAAGTTTAGAGGCATATGCAAGCTCGGTACTAGTCCAAGAACGATTGGGAAAGTCAGAAGGAATGGCAACTAAGGAAGAATAATTACCTAGTAAAAAAAATCAATATCGGAAGATCATGGACTGATAAGTAATTTTAAATCATTTCCTAGTCTTCTGTCTCCAATTATAATTTCTTGTTTAGTTATAAGTGGAAATAATAGGAAGAGATTAGCAATCTGAACGATAGTTTAATCTCCGATGGTGAAGTTTGTGTTTTTGTGTCGGAAGGAGTTGTAATTAAGCATCAGGAAATTTTACTATTCATCTATTGCATTAAGCAATATGGGATATAAGAATATCCCATTATATTGCAATACAGGTATTGCATATGCCAAAAAAAGTGGTTTCAACCCTATCAATTCTAAAACCTTTATAATTCTTGATTATTTCTAGTGAGTATTCAACAAGCTCATCTGATTCGAAATCAATAATCTTTCCACAGGTTTTACAAATGATGTGATGATGTGGCTCAAGTTTTGCTTCATATCTGGAAATACCTTTCAAATTTACTTCTTTAAGAAATCCATTATCAACAAGAGCATTCAGGTTTTTATAAACAGTCGCTTTAGTAATACGTGGTAAGCTTTTCTTCACCTCTTCGTATATTTCTTCGACTGCAGGATGATTAAGATTACCTTTGAGGAAGTTTAAAATAGCAACGCGTTGATTGGTAAATTTCAATGGAGTAGATTCACCTGAAAGGATAGTCGAGATATTTATTAAAATGCTTTATCTATTTACTAATAATGAATACTAATTAATTTTTCGTATTATATAATAATCATTATCTTTAAAAGCCTAGTTAGATTTTTTAATAACTAGTTCTTAGCTAGGATATTCGAACAATGACCTTAGATAAATGGTTGTATTCGACTTAGTAAAAGGAAATATTGGTCAAAAAGCCAAAAAAAGTACAATCTTTATATCAATCAAACAAATTATTAGGTGAATAAAATGAATAATAAAAAAGAGAAAGTTTTAACAACTTCTGCAGGAAATCCGATTGCAGATAATCAGAACACTATTACTGCCGGTCCTAGAGGTCCTGTTCTGTTACAGGACTATCAATTAATAGAAAAACTTGCACATCAAAATAGGGAAAGAATTCCTGAGCGAGTGGTACATGCTAAAGGATGGGGTGCGTTTGGTACATTTACTGTAACTCACGATATTACGAAATATACGAAAGCAAGTATTTTCAGCAAAATTGGCAAGAAAACCGAGATGTTAGCCAGGTTTTCAACCGTTGCAGGTGAAATGGGAGCAGCTGATACGGAACGAGATGTCCGAGGGTATGCTTTAAAATTCTACACAGATGAAGGGAATTGGGATATGGTTGGAAATAATACACCAGTCTTTTTCATACGAGATCCATTGAAATTTCCCGATTTTATACACACCCAAAAGAGGCATCCGAAGACTAATCTTCGATCCAGTACTGCTGCATGGGATTTTTGGAGTCTCTCTCCTGAAAGTCTTCATCAAGTAACCATACTTATGTCTGATAGAGGTATTCCAGTAGCTCCTATGTATATGAATGGTTATGGTTCCCACACATTTAGTTTTATCAATGCGAACAATGAGCGATTTTGGATTAAATTTCATTTTAAAACTCAACAGGGACACAGACACTATACAAACAAGGAAGCAGCGGAAGTAATTGGTAGAACACGTGAATCCTATCAAGAAGAATTGTTTGGAACTATAGAAAAAGGTGAGTTCCCGATGTGGACATTGTTTGTGCAAATCATGCCTGAGGAAGATGCGGAAAAGACTCCATACAATCCTTTCGACCTGACAAAAGTATGGCCTCATGGGGATTATCCCTTGATCGAAGTAGGAGAAATGGAACTAAATAGAAATCCAGATAATTACTTTACAGATATAGAACAAGCAGCATTCTCTCCCTCAAATGTTGTACCTGGTATTAGCTGGTCTCCCGATAAAATGCTACAAGCAAGAATCTTTTCTTATGCTGATGCTCATCGATATCGCCTAGGTACACATTATGAATCATTACCTGTGAATAAGCCAAAAAGTGGAGTTGCCCATTATCATAAGGACGGTCAAATGAGATTTTTTGATAATTTCAAAGACAATCCTGACGCATACTACGAACCAAATTCTTTTAGAGGTCCAAAAGAAGACTCTAAATATGCTGAACCACCCCTTAAAATCTCGGGGGATGCTGATCGATATAATCACCGTGAAGGAAATGATGATTACGGTCAACCAAGAGCACTTTTCAATCTCTTCAATGATGCACAGAAAATCAGGTTGTTTAGTAATATTGCTGAATCTATGGCTGGAGTTCCAAAGGAGATTATTGAGAGGCAGCTAGAACACTTTAGAAAAGTCGATCCTGCATATGCAGAAGGAGTCAAGAAAGCACTAGGTATGTAATTTCAACTCTTCATTTTCTATTTTTTTCTATTGGTCGCAAAATATGGGTTTGACGATGTTTTGAAATGTCTTATTATCATTGGTTGATAGTTTTCAAAGATTCAGTTTGTAATTTGTTTCT
>JAEOTM010000102.1 GCA_016839815.1 Candidatus Hodarchaeota archaeon | reverse complement strand
TATGGCTCACCTACTTCAATGACCATTAGCTCTAGATCTGGGGATCTAGAGCTAATGGTCATTGAAGTAGGTGAGCCATATCCAGTTAATGTTACTGGTTGATCAAATGGATGAGTCTGGTTCACTCCAGTATAAGACACAACTCCGACTCTAAAATTGTCCGTAACTGCAAGAGTAACTGATACTTCATAGGTCCCAATTGGTGGAGCAACCATACTCCAGATTTCGGCAGAAGGTCTACCTTTGGAACTGTGTGTAACATGTGTTTCATATGTTATCCCTATACTATTGAAAGATATACTAGAAACTCTTTCTCCCATATAAGTTTGAACAAATACTAATAAAAGTCGATTTGATCCTGAGACCGTATGATTAACATTAACTGTGGTCGAATCACTGAAAGTGGTAGATACTGAATCTACAGTAACATTCATACTTGGTAGGAGGTCTTCTTCAAGGGTCATAAATGTTGTATCTGCTACAGTACCCTGAACATTTGAAAAATCTGTTTCGATCCCAATATCTGAAACACCATCGACGTTTGATAGGTTATTATCGACATCATCTTCATTTCCTCCTCCCATGTCAAATCGAATTGGAAATTGATCTGACAGTTGATCTTCATCTGAAGATTTTCTTGCTTCTTTATCTTCAAAAACTTGTTTGGGAGAACCAGAGGAAGAGATTACGTCTGGTTTTTCCCCTTGAATCCTAGGAAGTACTTTACTGTTATCCACTTCTACCATTGGAGGAATAAAAAAAAGTGTGGAACCTATAGTCAGAATAATTATAGATAGAACCAATAGTGGAAGGATTCGGATTCGCATCAATCTGTTTTTCTTCCTCTTCTTCGGTTATGGGTAATTGTAAGGGTAATTTTTTATTTCGTAGTTCGAATATCGGAGTTTTTGCTAATTGTGTTTATGAATACTGACTTATTAGAATTTTTAAATAGGGAAAATATACTCTTAACATCAAAGTGGAAATAGACATCAATCTAGACGCCTGTAGCACCCTCTTCTCTCATTTGGATACAAATTCGGGACAAGCAGATTCTCCCTTTAACATAATTGCAAAATTGTTATGAAGAATAAGCAATCGGCATAAACCCTTTTCTTGATCAGCTATATCTCCACTCACATGAATTGGTGCCTTTTCAGTTAAGTAAGCACATTCTCCACAGGTTTTATTCTTATAAGAAAACGTTTTGTCATCCAATAACAAAATCTCCTATTTAAATTATCTTAGCAACCATACGATCTCTTAAGTCTTTCTGGGGAAGAGGAAGATAACACTTAAAATCTAGCCATACAGGCTCTAAAACACTAGTTAAACTCCTTTTAAATTTATAAGACCTTATTTAACGATGAGAGAATAGTCAATGACAAAAACGCAATTAAATTTAAAATTATTAGAAGAATTATGTAACGCTTTTGGACCTAGTGGTCATGAACAGGAAGCACAACAGATAGTGCATGAATATGGAAAAAATTTCGCTACCAGTATTGAATTCGATCGAATGGGAAGCGTTATTTTTAAAAAAGTAGGGAAAGAAGACGGCCCCAAAATCATGTTGGCAGGACATGTGGATGAAATTGGCTTTGTTATCACAGGAATAGAAAAGAATGGATTCCTCACTTTTCATCAACTAGGAGGATGGCCAGATCAAAGTCTTCTTGCTCAAGAGGTACTAATTCGTCCGTTCAAAGGTGGGGATAAGATAATTGGAATAATTGCAGCAAAGCCCCCCCACATTCTCTCTCCAAAAGAACGAACCCAAGTTGTTACAAAAGACAAAATGCATATTGACATTGGCTGTTCCTCTGACAAAGAAGTTAAAGAGTTAGGTATTCGTATTGGTGATCCAGCTGTTCCATATGCGTTTTTCCGTACAATGCAACGTAAGAAAAAAGTTGAAAAAACTGACTCCGAGAATAAGGCAGATGAGAAGACTAAGCCTACTACGCTAGCTGCTGCAAAGGCCTTTGATGATAGAATTGGTGTATTTATAATTCTTGAAGTGCTTCGTAGGTTAGCAGAAGGAAATATAGATCATCCTAATACGGTTTACTGTGTGTCAACGACTCAAGAAGAAGTAGGGTTACGAGGTGCACGCACTTCAGCTCAAAAAATTGTACCTGATGTAGGTTTTGCTCTTGATGTCGATATCTCTGGTGATGTTCCAGGAACCAAAGGTCTAGTCCAAAAAATGGGTAAGGGTGTTTGTATCTCCGCTGGTGATGGATCTATGATTCCAAATCCACGTTTAAGGAAATTTGCTATTGAACTGGCAGAGGAGAAAGAGATACCCTATCAACCCGCTTTTCTTAAAATGGGTGGAACTGATGCCGGAATAATTCATATCACAGGGATGGGAGCTCCTTCATTATTCTGTGGAACAGCAACCAGACATATTCATTCTCACCATGGAATCTTAGACCTTGAAGATGTGGAAGCGAGTATCAATTTAATGGTACAAATGATTAAGAAACTTGATTGGCCTACTGTGGAGAGTTTTACCAAATTATAGATGGTATTGTGAAGTATCTCTCCTCTTTATCCTTTTTTTCCTGATAAATAATTAATTCTAATTTTACCAATATGTACCTTAGTAATTGCTTTTTTTGTTAATTGCTTTTCCTTCACAGTTTGCCGTAATGACTGAATTGTTTCCAATTGATCGATCATTACTGTTAATGCTTTCAACTTATCATCATAATTTGACAAAAATTCAACTTCACCAGAAAATTGAACGGTAGAATAATGATGATTACATTCTCCAAGAGCATAACCCTCATCAACAAGAGCTTGGCCCCATACTTTGTTGTTTTTGGAGAGATAATCCACTTTTTTTCCTTCAGAGGCACAATGAAAGTATAAGACATTATCCGATTTATCATATCCATGACTCACGGTTACCAAATACGGATCGTCGCCATGGCACATCGCTAAAGTAACAAATTTAGTGGAGCCTAAGATGTCTTTCAGTTCAGCCTCAGAAGTGATTGCTTTTTCCTTTCTTCGAATACCTCGCATGGTAACCACAAATATTAAGTGATGTATACACTTAAACCTAGAATCGTAATTAATTTTGCTCAAAACAAAATCGGGTTGAGAAAAACATGTCAAAAAGACCAATAATTGACCTACGCTCTGATACTGTCACAAAACCTACTCCAGATATGTGGCAGGCATTAAAAAATTTGGATAATTCTCATTTAGGGGATGATGTCTATGGAGAAGATCCTACAGTTAATGAATTAGAAGCCCGTGCTGCAAAATTAATGAATAAAGAAGCTGCATTATTGGTAACTTCTGGTACGCAAGGAAATCTTATTTCTCTCTTATGCAATACACATCCCGGTGAAGAAATAATTATTGAGGAAAAAAGTCATATCTCTCTTTATGAAGTCGGTAGTGCCGCTAGAATTGGTGGTTTGACAGTTAAACCGTTTAAATCACCAACTGGGGTTCCTGATGTGAATGAACTCAGTACCATGCTTCGTCCAAGAGATGATGTTCATCAACCATGGACAACAATGCTAGCAATAGAAAATACTCATAATACACATGGGGGAAAAGTAATTAAGCCTCAAGAATTAGAAAAATTAGCAAAATTTACCAAGAACCATAATATGAAGCTACATATAGATGGTGCTCGTATTTTTAATGCAGCTGTAGCATTAGATTCTCCCGTATCTCGTTTTACAGATCAAGCTGATTCGATTATGTTTTGTCTTTCCAAGGGTATGGCCTGTCCAGTTGGTTCTATGGTCGCAGGATCCCATGAGTTTATTGCTCATGCACGGAAATTTAGAAAAATGCTTGGTGGAGGTATGAGACAAGCGGGAGTTATTGCCATCATGGGACTTATTGCATTGGAACACGATTGGAGAAAGCAATTAGCAACTGATCATGTTCATGCCAAGCTATTAGCGAAGGCAATACAAGAGGAAAATGAACAAATTTCTGTCACGATGCCTGAGACAAATATAATCAATTTTTCATTTTCAGAATCTGCTCCTACAGAGGAAATTCATAATACATTGGTCGAAAAAGGTGTTTTAGGATTATATAAGGGTTACTACCAACGTCTTGTGACTCACGTTGGACTTTCACGAGAAGATATTGAGAAAGTTATCGAGATATTAAATTCTACATTTAAAGAATATCTGTAACCTTAATTTCCAAGCTGCATACATGGTTATTAGATGCACAAAGAGGAAGGCTTTTAAAAACATTTGAAGAGAAATTTAAATGACAAAAGGCCAGGAAGCTTTTGTCGATATCTGATGTGATATAATGAAATCCACAATGGCGCATATTTGGTGCCCTAAGATTGGTATTCTTATTGTCACACAACGCTATTTTATGTAAACCAAAAATTCCTTACAATTCCTGGGTGTATAGGAACAGAAACGGAGGTATTTAGAAAAATGTTTTGCGACGAATGTGGAACAGTGTTATCCCCACCCAAAGATGCTGATAGCCTAGGTGTTTGCGTCAATTGTAAGAAACGTGAACTCGCGGCGTCAGAAGAGCAATTATTGGCTAGAAATGCCAGTGAGGTACGAGCAACATGAGAAATGATCCAAGGTATTGTTCAGTTTGTAATAAACT
The DNA here is from genome assembly GCA_016839815.1 of Candidatus Hodarchaeota archaeon. Lineage (GTDB taxonomy): Archaea > Asgardarchaeota > Heimdallarchaeia > Hodarchaeales > Hodarchaeaceae > Hodarchaeum. The sequence continues at coordinate 39,252 of JAEOTM010000102.1, read as the reverse complement.
CCTCTTACGACAGGATTTATTCGGTTTTGTGTTATTAACATCTTGTGACAGTTGTACAGAAATTATTCATGAGAGCTGTTACCTAGAACATCATAGAATTACACACAACCTAATTGCCTTACTTATTGAAGAAGAGGAAATAGAAGCAGAATACTACCAACGCTGATTATACCTGGATCATTTCGAGTGTAGATAAGTGCTTCAGGGCATCCAATCAAGTAGCTTTGGATAACCAACCTCTGCAAATTCCTTCTTTATAAGAACGATCTTCTCAAAGATAGGTTTCTTTAATCCATCAATCTGAAGATCGGTAACTATTTTCTCTAGCTTAGGCTGAATATTTTTTAACCCAGCAGTTAATCGGGAGTATTCAACTGGTTGGGGGATCTCTGTGAGAATTTCATTCGTGTACATAGGAATCTCTGCGTTTAATCCTCCAGAAAGTACCTTTAATCCTTGTTCTTCCGAGAGAGAGTCGGGATTCATACATACTTTGACTAATTGAGTAAATGCTTCACGGTATGGATGGAAAATATTTCGAGCCACTACTCCTCGAAGGTACATTTGCTTTGTTTGTTCTGCCTGAAATAACGCAAACGGGATTGTTGTCATCAATTCAGTCATCAGTAAATCTTTCGAACTTACCAGTGATTCTGCTGTTTGTGCTTTATCATACATATCCATTGGGAGTACAATTCCACTGAGTTCCCGATAATCTGTAATAACCTCTCCTGGACTTAGTCGAAATTGTACATAGTAAACACCCACACCACTTAGAAAGATAAAAGGTTCTCCTTTGGTTTCTTCAAAACCAGTTACTGCAAAATCAGGGAGAAAAATGACATTATCATGGATTATTTCGTAAACAGGTTGATTCAGATAGAAGCCATTAAAGGGACCCGTACCAAGGAGTTTTCCCCATGAAGGGATGAGTAAGATTTGTTTTAGCTGTTCAATCCCTCCATCTCCTACCTCAACGTCTACTGGTACTTGACCTGAATCTTCGTATATTTCTAATCTTGCTTTTAGGTACGCATCTGCTTCTTGCTGTTCTTGCTCTTTCTTACTTTGAGCCTTTCTACGGCTCATTTTATCTAATTCTCCCGTTCTCTTGTCAATTTTAGCTTTCACATCAAGAATAAATTGGTCTCTTAACGCGTTATAACCGTGATCATGAAGATAATTCTTATATTCGTTCAATGTCACCCCAGATGCAGGATCAAAGTTACCTACTTTTTCAAAGTATGGTTTAATTGTTTTTAAGATTTTTTTTTCTAAGATAATCTTTTTTAGCTCTTCACCGAGTTCTCGGGGTGTACCAGTATTATTTTTAGCACCTTCAGTCATCTAATATCTCTCAATTATTCTTATGGTGAATTTACCATTTTGAGGATATATGAATCTATTCAATTGTCAGAATGAGAAATTTTATATCAAGATCACCTGCAGCTTCATCTATCCTTATTTAGAAAATATCTGAGATAGTAAGAATGCTTGACCAAGAAAATATTAGAACTGTTCAGGAAAGAGCAAATAATATTTGGCCTACTGAATTTTCGTATTTGTTAAATGGATGGATTCTACGTTTTTGTAAAGGAGTAACTTGGAGAGCAAACTCTGTTCTTCCTTTAAATTATTGGGGGAAGAATCTACAAGGAGATATAACTAAAGTGGAAGAGATATATAGAAACTTCAGCACTTCTTCAAAATTTATGCTTCATGATCATCATAGTCCACCAGAATTACTTCCTGCGCTTACTGATTTATCCTATCAACCAGTTATGCCAACACATGTTATGGGCAAAAAACTTGACGATTTCAATCTGAAAAACAGTGATAATGACTATACTTTTCATTTTTTTGATCATCGTGACCCCAAATGGACCTCTGCCTTAACTCGTCTTAGTCCTAACCGATCCTCATATAAGATGAAAATTATTGGTGAGATAATTGACCGAGTAACTATTCCGCAAAAAGGATTCTTCTATTCACAATTTGATTCAGAAATAATTGGTGTAGTATTGGCAATCATCGATGGTGGATACATGGGGGTCATGAATTTAGCAGTAGAAGCTGATCATCGTAATAAAGGTATAGCAACAAGCTTAATGGAACATACCATTAGATGGGGACGAAGAAGTAAAGCAAATTTCATATTTCTTCAGGTAGAACGAACAAACACACCTGCAAGACAACTCTACAGAAAGCTCGGATTAGATGACTGGTATACTTATACTTATTACGAAAAAAAGTAATCTTCTCATCAGAGGGAAACAAAGCTTTCGCTGCTATCTTTGCCAACACCATTTTGAATATAAAGTAACGGTAATTCAGGTTACAAGTTAGGTGTACCATGATTTTTGTGGTAAAGGGATAGTCAGAAGATTCTCCTGATTTTACATTCAACTCCATCATTATAGGGTAGAAAAAATGCAATATGAAACTTCAATCTCTAGTGAGAACTCAGAGTATATTCGGCCATTAACACGTACAAGAGATGATTTCGATCGACTTGCACGATGTTATAATTCATTCAAAGATCCCGAAAGCTGGCCTGGCGGTTTTGGAGGGACTCGTGTCTTTACAGGAGAATTTATAGAAAAAGGCATGAAAGAGCAAAATCTGGATGGACACTTTGTAGTAATAGCTCCTGATGATCCAGACAGAATAGTTGGAGTTTGTTTTATCGGAAAGTCATGGAATAGTCCTAATTCATATTATGTACAGCTACTTGGGGTTGATCCAGCGTACCAAGGACAGAAATTTGGAAAAGCTCTTCTTTTGCAGGCTACATCCTATGTATCCGAGCTTAATGCTAATATGATATCATTACATACGTGGGGTGGAAATTTAAAAGCTATGCCCTTATATAAGCGGCAAGGTTACAAGTGGAGACCAAATACCTCGGTTTTTATGGAGAGTTATCTTCCACAAATACTTAAGTTTCCTTATTTCCAAGAATTTTTCTCTACTCTTTCTAAGTCGTGGTATGAGGCATTCTCTCCTATTATTGATCAAGAACCAAATGATCTGCTATTAGAACAGATGCAAATTTACGAATATTGCTTTGAAGATGAGAATCAAAGCCTAACTGTCTGGGTGGATAGAGCTATCGGAAAGATTGCTGGATTTCATATAAAGGCTCAGAATAAAGATCTCTTGATTAGGGGATTAACTAGAGATTCTAAAGCATTTATTGGATCAGAAGAGTTTACTTCAAGCTTACTTGTCACGAATAAATCGAAAACTGATCTAATAATGAATTTTGAGATTGATCATTCATCTAAAATTCAGGTACTTGATCCAAAGAAGAGGAATTCGATCACTTTATCGAAAAATCAGTCAAAAACATTTGAAATCCAAGGAGTTTTTCTTGCAGATACAGATGAGCTCGATACCAAGGTTCATACACATACACTTACCGATCATGGAATTATCTTTAATATCACTACTGAAAACAGGATTATTCCACTAACAGTTGGGAAAATTCCCGGTAAAGCTGTGAAAGTGGATTCTGATCCTGTTAATTTTGTAGTACGTCCAGATTCTACTTTTTCCATTCCTTTATCTCTACAAAATAATGTTGGAGAAGAATCTGTAGTTATACTTGAAGTAAAAGATAGTCAGAGAATTGCATTTTCAGAGCATAAAAAAGAAGTTATTTTAAGTAAATACGATTCTCAAGTAGAATTCAATGCGAAAACCAGTACCACACCAAGCTCAGTTGATTATATTGAAGTTACCGTTAACACAATGGATGGAAAGCTCCTTACAGAAGAAAAAATCCCTGTAATTATATTTAACGAGAGTAAATCTCTTTCTTACAAATCAAATCAGCAGATCTATATAGAAAACAAAAATCTTCGTATCTCAATATACGAACAACCACATCCAGGAAGTAATGAGGTTTTCGTGACCGATAAGCTTAGAAAATTACAAGTATTCGGATTACCTATTGTACTCGGATATCCATTCGATGTAGAAGGAACCGAGTTTTACACAAAGCATCACGAGCATCAAATTCTAGATAATGAGGCAGGAATTTGTCTTTCGAGTACTGCAAAGTCTGATTTGAAACCTGGAATCGAAGTAACTCGCAAAATATTCCTCTCTGATGATAGTAATTCTCTTTCTGTGCAATGGGAAGTAAAGAATAGTTCTGAAAAGAAGTATAACAAACTTGGAGTGGTCAATCACACATATTGGTGGCCATCTACTATACAGCTTCAGAACCGAATACTTCCATTAAAATCCGGTATAAGGCAATTAGATTTAACAGCGTTTCCTGTTGACTTAGGAAATGATCCCACTCTTTTTCAAGAAGGATGGCAAGCTGCTGAATATAGTACAGGTGCATTTGGAATTTTATTTAAACTTGATTCTATCGATAAGATCACAATTGGACGAGCACAGCCTAATATTGATATTAAAATATCTGATTTGGCTAGTGGAGAACAGGTTCAAACTGAACCTATCTTCTTGACATTTGCAGACAGCTGGCAGGCAATAAGGAAAGAATGGAAGGATAAATATGCTCCATCTCCAAGAAATGAGGTTGAATATTCAAAAACTGCTGCTTCGCTTAAGCAAATCGGTTTAAGAAATTCATTCGAAGGAAAAACAATTGCACATGGCCTATTTGTGGATCATAAAAACAAAAGCTTAGAGATAGCCATCGATACTCATCGAGAAACAACCTTTAAAGGATCACTTGCACTAGAGTTTGACTCTATAGACAGGAAGATTAAAACAAATCTGCCAGAAGTAAAAAAACATACTTTTGAGTATCCCTTCACTCTTGATTTTCTCAAAGGAGAACTGTTATTAAAAGGGAAACTGTCTTTTGATTCTTTGACCCGAATTTTTGAGTATCCTATAACATTAGGAATGTATAATTCAGCAGGTAACATTTCAGTTGAGAAAAACGAAAAGGAAAATGCCTTTATTATTAATAATGGATTTTTAACATTCAAAGGAAGTGAAAAATATCGTGGAAGTGTATATCATCTCTCAATCAATGAGAATACAAATAATCTTCTTCATTATGGTATAACACCATACCCTCAAATAGGGCCTTTTCTTTGGTATAACCAGTTTTATGGAGGTATCGGACCTATTCTTCAACCCGAAGGTGAGAGAGATATAGAAAACTTCAATAAGCTCTCATATGAATCCTATCATCCCTCCGCTGGTAAATGGAAAGGGATTGGTTTTAAATCTGATATTATTGATTATTCACCCAAGCTCAAAGGTTTACAAATTGCCACAGAATATGTAACACTCCCAAACTCTCCATTTTTACTTGTACAGACCCATGTGTATAACCATTCTCAAATAATTCGCAAATTTTCCCTTCAAATCGAGGGAAAGATGGAAACCTCTAAATCTAGTCAAGATATGTACTATCTGGAGGACGAAAAGGCCCCACAGAAATTTCTCAAATATAAGCTACAGGATTGGGAAAGTACTGTTTGGCTTGAAAGAGATCCACAACCAAAATGGAGTGCGTACAAAAGGGAAGAGAATGATTATTACATCGCTGCGGTCATTCCAACACTAAATAAAAATGAATTTGCGTATCCTTATGCTCCGAATCTTAAGATTATTATGTTAGATTTGATCACAAATTCCGAACAGATTCTTCCAGGGCAAATGTTAACGTACCGATTACTATTCTTCTTGACAAAGGAACTGGACACTATAGCTCCTTTCACTAGGTCGAATCTTACGGATTTGCTGCCTAACAACCAAATTTTCCCTTAGAGAGACTATTACGAAAGTAAAGAAAACGAGATTCTGAGAGAAAGTTATTTTGAATGGCAATTTCTCCCTCTCATTATCAATTTACTTCAATCATTTTAGGTGATAGTATGAAATCTAATAATAAAGTAGCAATTATTACAGGTGCTTCAAAGGGAATTGGAAGAGCGATCAGTCACAAATTAGCAGCTCTGAATATGAATTTGATGCTTGTATCACGTGATTTATCATTACTAGAAAAAGTTAAAGAAGAAATATCTGGCTTAGGAACAGGGGAAATTCATATATTATCAATAGACTTAACAAAAGAAACCGAAATCCGGACTCTAGTTGATAAGACACTAGCTCAGTATGGGCATATTGATATTCTAGTGAATAATGCTGGAGTTGGAAAATTCAAGCGAATTGATGAGTTTACAATTGATGATTACAATTTTATATTTGATTTAAATGTAAAAGGACTTTTTCTACTCACTAAGTACATTGTTCCTCATCTCATTGCTCAACAATCAGGCCATATTATTAATGTCAGTAGTATTGCAGGTAAAAATGGGTTCAAGAGTGGATCATTGTATTCCGCCTCAAAACATGCCGTGCAAGGATTCACATGGTCGTTAAGAGAGGATATCAAAGAATTTGGAATAAAAGTGACAGCTGTATGCCCTGGTAGTGTAGTTACTGGATTTGGAGGGAAAGAGGTGGACTATGTGGAATGGTCATTAGAACCTGAAGATATCGCACATGCTGTTGGGTTTCTAGTTACCGAGTCTGATTCTGTAAATACAGCCGAAATCATAATTAAACCACGATATAACCCACGCTCAATAAATTGGGAAGAAAGAGTGTAGAATTTGTCAATAAATGCTGTGGATGAAAATGAAAACCCCAAAATCTATTGCAAGAAAATACTATGAGAGTTGGGCGAGACAGGATAAGAAAAATGTAGTTCAATATCTTTCTAATGATCATTTTACTTTTAGTAGTCCTCAAGAATCATTCTCCAATGCAAAAGAATTTGTAGATGTATGTTGGTTTTATTCTGAAGGATTAGAAAGTGTTAAAATCATAAAGAAAGTAAATGGTGGGATTCAATTGTTTCTTATTCTATTATGGTAGATGGAAGATTCTTCAAGGTTTGCTGGACAGAGTATGTAAGAATAGAAAAGGATAAGATCTGTGAAATCATCGTTATTAATAATGATTCTAAATTCATTTCACAATTAAACCAGGAATTTTAATTAATATTAGTGAGTTTCACGCTCTTTACATATCTTTTTCATATAATTGAATTATTATATCAGTGTAAATAGCTAAATATTAGGTTAAATTCAAACTCAAGTGATGTGTAACAGAATCCAAAAAAGCGTACCTAAAAAGTATTTATTTGAATATAATCAGAAGATCAGTAGATAATGGTAGTCAGGTCTCATTTCTTAAGAATAGAAGAGCATAAGTAGGAGAAAACAATTGAAAAAACATAATAAAATTATTTTTAACATATTTCTTACGTGTTTTCTCATACTAGCGCTATATTCTGTCACTAATGTGCGATCGAACCCCTCTATTAAGAATAGTGAACCAAAAATTCTTTTTATTACCAATAACAATGCAGATTATGAGCTGGCCTCAACAGTTAATCAAACAATGGATCTTAACGCGGTAATTGTTGATATAAAGACTAATGAAGATTTAAATCAGTTATTTCTCACAGGAAATTACACTGAAACATACGACTCCATTATACTCATTCTAAACCAGATTTCAATGCCATTAGATGTTACCCATATCTCTGAATTGGAGAATTTTGTGAGTCAGGGAAACCTATTCGGGATTATTTCCACACAAATTTGGAGATTCAATTCATCGTTCCATGAATTATTGGGTTTAGATATTACCATGCAGGGACAGAAAGAATATCCTATGGGAAATATATCAGATACAATAGATGTCTCAATTATTAATGAAACTTTATTAACCAATCCCTTCAGTTATTCTGAAAATACATCTTTTTCACTAGAAGCAGGAGTAGGAATAGCAGAAACAACCAATCCATCATTTCAAGTAGCTTCCAGTATTAATCCCCCCTTTGGGAATACTAGTTTTAACGCATTTGAATATAAATCTGGTTTCATATTTGCTTTACCATTGTCACCCATTCAAATCTCTCCATCCTTGACAAACTTGGCACAGTTTGTGTCATCAATCACATCCTCTGGCTTGGAGATCATAGAGTCCAATCAAAATCTTTCAACGGAAGATACATCTTCACCACAGGATAAAATCTTATTTCTTTTTACTAATGAAGATCTAGAATTAGGAATAACCTTTACTAGCATATCTCTCTTACTTGTGGCATTTGGTTATTTTGTTTCCAAAGCGATTATGACACCCAGATCCAATCTCGAAATACCAAAAGATAAAACCATTCTCGCATACCTTCTTACACCGTTATTTCTTATTGGTCAAATTCTCTATCCCCCAATTGTTAGACGTATAGATTCATATGATGTGCTAGAAAACGAATATCGAAATCAAATATTGAATGTACTAGATGAAAAGGAATTCTTACATTTTCGAGAGCTGAAAAGAGAATTAAACATTGGAACTTCAAGTCTTAGATGGCATCTGCAAGTTCTCGAAGATTTTCGTTTAATAGATCGACAAGTATTCGGCCAGTATGAAATTTACTACCTTATTAGACGAATACCAGAACCAGGCTTCTTAGAATTGTATTTCTCTATTATATCAAGTGGTGGATATCGGATTGCACAAGCATTTTCGAGAGTTCATTCATGGGAGATTGGTGCTCTAGCGGACTATCTTGGCCAATCGAAAGAATCTGTAAGGTATCATTTAAAGAAATTGGAGCAAATCAAATTAATTCATTCAAATGGGAATAGATACCTCCTAGAAACTCAAAAAATTTCTATTCTCAAATCAGCCCTTGAAAGACGTAGTCAATCAAACTGATATGTTAAATATTTCGTATTTGTTTATCGGATATTGAGACATAAATATGACACGTTTGTATACAACTGACGTAGCATAATGAAAACTCCAAAAAAGTGTTCCTCAAATAATTAATACCATTAAGAATAAGGGTTTCATGACTTAATCAAAAGATTATGAGTTAAGTTCAGAAAAATCGTTGTGATAAAAATGAAAAAAATCCTAAGTATTCCCTTAATAATTCTACTCGGGATGCTTCTTCTCAGTTCAGTAAGTCCAAGCATCGCTGCTAGTAAGTATCAGATTAAAAGAGCAGTTGCTGATACTAATCCCCATGCTGATGGTTGGATGAATGTTGAGAATGGTGTCAGAGTAAATATAACTGCAGGAAATCGTACTCAATTAAGAACCCGAAATGGAACTCAGATCCAACTAAGAACTCAAGAAAATGTTTATCTTAGAGTGAATGAATCAAATAATAATCCAGAAGGGCCTCTTCCTAATAAAACGAGAAACGTTATTAAATTCATGAATGTGGAGCTAAATGGCACTACTGCAATGAATGCTACAATGTTCCATAACTTTACCAATGTTGAAATAAGTGGTTTAGGCAATGTCTCCACTTTCCGATGGGCATATTACAATGAAGAATCCTTTGAATGGCAATACGCCTATGAAAATTGGGTGGAACATCGTCCTGATGGAGCTGCAGTCTTATGCAATACAACTCACTTTTCCACATGGGTGATCCTTGCACCAAGTGTTGAAGAAGCCCCACCAATAGATAAACCAAACCCAGATAGTCCTTATGCTTCTAAAAATGGTACAAAATTTGAACTCCAAGCAGGACATCTATACAAAGTCCAGACCCAAAGCGGATTTTCCATACAGTTACAGCTCAATAAAAGTGCACAAGTAACCGTTACTGAATATGAAGATTCTCCACGAGCAATGAATCGACATAGGCACCAAATTCGAACCCAAACGATGCAAGTTGAGCTCAATTGTTCCGCAGGGATAAACGCCACCTTTTCTTACCAATTTACTAATCAAACTCGAAACCAAATGGGCGTAAAGAACATGGAGAAACTAAAATTCATGTTTTTCAATGAAACTTCCGATGAATGGGAAGCACCCATGAATCAATGGTTGGAAGGTGATACTTTGTACTGCAATACCACACATTTCAGCTTGTGGTCTATCGCTGAAGAAGAAAGCGCATCTTCAACTCCTAGCTTTACCTTAATATCTCTGTTAGGCACTCTAGCTACCATTATCGCCGTACGAAAAAGGAGATAGCTTTTTAGCTCTCCTTTCTTTTTTTTTCAATTTTACATATCTTTTTTATACAAAAATAATATGGTGGATCTATCCTTTACAACCATAACATTAGTAACGTATCTATTCTTATTTCCCTAGGATTTTTCGATTTTATCTACTCTTAGGTCTTAAATTTCTTTACATCTTTCACCAAGATGTTACTCATACTTTGTAAATTCTGAGCAGCTAAAATAAATTGATTCATTGAGGCAATTTGCTCCTCACTGGCGGCAGCAACTTCCTCACTACTTGCAGAGAATTCTTCAGCTTGAGTAGAAAAATTCTGAAAAGCTTCCTGGATTTTTGTAGCAGACCCACTAATATTTTGTGTAAAAGAGTTAGTAATCTCCCCAATATCCTTACTATGAGATTGGGTTTCCTCTGCTAGTCTACGAACATTATCAGCTACGACTGCGAATCCTCGTCCGAATTCACCTGCTCTTGCAGCTTCTATGGCTGCATTTAAGGCAAGAATGTTAGTTTGGGATGCGATGTCGTTTATTGTACCTAAAGTATTTTCTATAGCCACAAAAGCCTCATCCACCGATTTCGACATGTGAACGACATCCTTAAATCCCTGATTGGCTACCTCGGAGATGTGAGCTGCACCTTGAGAGATTTGAGTGATAGAAAGGGAAATTTCTGTACTGAGGGAATTGAGTTCATTACTCAATGTTAAAAGCTCAGTTGAAGACTCATCGACTTGGAATGATGATTTTTTAACGGTAGCAATTATTTCGCGGAGACTTACTATTGCAGTGGAGTAGGAGGTATATAAATTATCGATTTCATCATTACTTGCAGAACTTGGATTATCTGGTAACTCTGTTAGATCATTACTTGAGATTCTATCAGCTACTCTCCCTAATTCTTTAATCGGCCTTATAAGCAGACGACTGAGTAGCAACGCGATAATGATTGACACTACAATAGAAGCTGTAATCGTTATTCCACTTCTGAACATAATTCCTTGGTAACGAGCGTAAATTTTATCTCCTTCTTCTGATGATACTAATGGTTGTGTATAGCGGAATAAATCGGCTGTGCCCGTTGTTGTAATAATCATTACTAAACTAGAGGGTCCTAATCCCACAATTAACATTCCAATTAATAATTTTGATCTGATTCCCCGATTAGTGTATATTCTGTTAAAAAATCCCATAAATTCAGCCTTCTCCAATAAAATTTTAATAGATATCAAAAATTACAGTAATTTTATCCTAGTTCTAGCTTATTAACATTTAGAAAATAAATTCCAATCTCGTAAGTAAACACCACAAAAATCATAGTTTTCAGGTTTCATTACAAATTTCAGTTTTGATCTAACCTTCCGATTTTCTTACTCGAATTAAGAAGGGTAAATTTCTGAAAGTGTCATTATACTCCTTATTCTTGGAGCAAATGACTATGATAATGAATCAGCACGATTCCTATGTGAAAGAAATAGCGACTCAAATGAAAGAGAACTTTAAACAACAAAAGAAAGTTCGTATTTATCATTCAACTACTAATTCCATGGATCTGCTTGTTCTTATGGAAGTTTAGGAATAATGACTCTTGGGAAGTTACCTTTAATTCCAGCCAAGGAATTCATTCGTCTGAAATATTATCGAGTGACTAGTTTTGAAGAAGCAATTGCACTAGTGGAGAAAAAATCAAAGGAAAAGGTCGATTATATTGATGGAATTATGTTTAGTAAGAATCTAGGAGTCATAATGGTAGGTAACCAGTCAAACAAGGAGAAATTGCCGATTCAAACCTTCACAAAAGCCCGTGATGAATGGTTTTATCTACATGCAAAGAAAGTTACTAAAAAAAGGAAAGAACATGAAGAATTAGTGCCTATCCGTGATTACCTTTTTAGATATGACAGAGGTGGATTTTGGGTTGGTTTTTACGGTTTTAGAGGAGCTCGAATACCATTTAATCGGATAACCAGAGCGCTTTTAAATCCCGTTTTTAAAACAAGGAGATTGTATGGTGCATTACATGCAGGTAACCTTTCACAAAACTTTATGATCCAAGATATTAGTTTTCCAAAAGAGAATGTTTTGGAATTTATGCAGTGGACTGACACAAATCTAAATATCTATCCATTATGGATTTGTCCGTTAAAACCAGAACAAAAAACAAAATTATCGCCAACACTGTCAGAATCTGAGTTAATAGTGAATATCGGAGTTTGGGGCCGTTTACCAGATGAAATTGATTTTCTAAAAGTAAATCGCGAACTTGAGGCTGAGGCCATGCGGTTAGATGGAAAAAAGATACTCTATGCTCATGCTTATTATTCTAGAGAAGAATTTTGGAATATATATGATTATGACTGGTACAAAGAACTGAGAACAAAGTATTCTGCAGACACAGTATTCCCAGACATTTATGACAAAGTTCACGTCTCAGAAACGTACAAACCATCCAATAGAAAGAGTGTGATGAAGTTTCTCAGATATTCAAAGAAATTACCAATCTCTAAGGAACCTGGAACATCATAAAGTATTTCTATCGGAATAAATTGGCTTATAAGAGGTGTCAACACATTATTTATCACTTATTCACTTATGTTTTAATATTAGGAACGTAATTTTCCATCAGATGTCATCTCTTAGGACTTGGGATCGACTAATTACAGATCTAAAACGGTATTATTTTCGAATAACTGAACCCTCTCCTCAGATTTTAGAAGATGAAATACGTTTAAAGATTCGATTTTTTAATTCCACAGTCTTTTTTTTCTTTATATTCTCTAATTTACTATTTTTGCTTAGGGTTTTTCTTTTTCTCTTTTTTTCTGAACCATTACTAACTTGGGAGTTTATTCAATCCCTCCTATTTTCTATAGTTGCACTTACTTTTCTGTTTCTAGGTAGAACAGTTTATTATAACTATGCACTCACAGCTATTTTTTTGGTACCGATTATCCAACCATTGACGGCTATAGGCCTTTATTGGGAAAATGAGAATGCTGATTTAGTAATTATTAACCCTATGATGATATTTTCCTTGGGTATTTTACTTGCAGGTATCATTTATTCAATGAAAGGAACGCTCATTTTCACATTGGTCAGTGAAGTTGAATTGGTTGTTTTCTATGGTTTCGTATCTGAATATCCACTCAGTTGGATTACACCAAAGATCATTTTCTTACTAATTATCGCATTTATCACAAGCATTGGTATTCTTTATCGGGGACAATTAGATAAACTAAAGGATGAATTCAAAGGTCAACGTGATAGATTCGTTTTTATGACTAATCATGAATTAAGAAATCCTTGCACTGTTATCAAAGGGTATAACGAGTGGTTACTCGCAAATTATGACAGAATCACTGATCAACAGAAAATCTCAATTCTGGGCAATATTAGTAATAATGTAAGTCGACTGGAACGGTTAATTGAAGAAGTTTCAGATGTTGATCAAATTGAACGAGGTATTTTCCAGATCAAAAAGGAAAAATTTGATTTTAACTACTATTTCCAAGATTTTCTTAAGCCTTATCAATCTAGCTTAACAAATATCCTAGATTTTCACAATTTACTAAGTGATAAAGAACACCTGATCCTTGGAGATCGAGATCGACTTTCACAGGTGTTCATTAATATTCTTGAAAATGCCCTTAAACACACTCCCAGAGAAAAGAGGAATATCTCTATCATCTTGGACAAAGTAGAAGGATTTTTACGCGTTATTATTGAAGATAATGGAGCTGGGATTGCTTCTGAGAATTTGGAAATAATATTTGATCAATTTGTATCGATTCAAACCGAGTATTCCTCAACAGGTACAGGTATTGGACTTTATGTTGCACGTCAGATTGTAAATAACCTAGGTGGAGAAGTTCGAGCTGAAAGTAAAGGGGTAGGGTATGGATCCTCTTTCATTGTGAAACTTCCCTATATCGAAATCAAAGGGGATGTCAATTGAACCATTTGAGAAGATTACTAACAAGAACCTCTAATATTCCTACCTTAACCTTAGTTCTCTTAATTTCTCTATTCTTTCAATCTAATATGAGTAACCAATATTCACTTTTCCCAATGCACAGCATTTTGGACGAACCAAGATTATATTCACTTAAAAATCTTGACAATAATGTTAACTTAGATTCCCCAGGTGAGATTCAGGAAGAATTTTCTAAATTTATCGAATCAAAAAATGAATCTTATACGGCTTCAGCTAGTATAGAAAATTTACCTTCCCATAACCCTGTTGTTATCAATGGAAATTCCGATTTTGTTAATAACAGTGATTGGAGTGGATTAGGAACGGTTGAGAATCCATTCCGCTTTAATGGATTTCACATTGTCACTAATGGTACCTCTGGAGTAAATATATCGAACACTGATTCCTTTTTTATCATCGAGAATGTGCTCGTGGAAGGTGCAGATAATCCTGGTTCAGGAGCTTTTTATTTTGAAAACGTCTCAAATGGGGTATTAATTAATAATACGGCCATACAGAGTAACAGTGGATTTTATTTATGGAATTCTCAATATAACTCCTTTAGTAATAACATAGCTGACCAGAATTTTAACGGATATTATGTTAGAAATTCTCAAGCTAATTCCTTGGTAAATAATACAGCTACTAATGGCAACTATGGTTTTCACTTAAGTAACTCTCAATCAAATACTCTGATTAACAACACAGCAACCGATAGTAGTTATGGATACTTTTTGTCAGGTTCTGATTCAAATTCTCTTTTGGAGAATAAAGCTTTCATAAATTCGGTTTATGGAATTTGTTTGATAGTTTCCAATTCAAACACTCTTGATAGGAATATTGCATCCAATAATGGAAATTCTGGTTTTCTTCTTTCAGGATCGGATTCGAATATCTGTACAAATAATACAGCAAAGATGAACTATTATGGATTTAATCTCCCAATCAATTCTAACAATAATATTTTCAGTTATAATCTTGCTACACAGAATGTTGATTTTGGTATTCTTTTCTTATCTGCAAGTGGTAGTAATTATATAGACAGAAATGAGTTCGTTAACAATAATGGCGCTGGAGTTCAAGCGTATGATAATACTTCAGATAATATTTTTGCATATAATTACTGGGATGATTGGACTAATCCAGATATCGATGGAAATTTAATAGTAGATACTCCTTATAATATTGAAGGCCATGCTAACAGTACTGATAATCTCTCACTGGTAGAATATTTTGTTGTCCAGTATATAAATTTAATAGATCCTCTTAATTCCAACTATCTCAACTCTTCGGCTGTTGTCAGTATAAAAATAAGTCTTCCAATTATCCTTGAACAAGTAGAATATAACTGGAATGGAAACGGTAACGCTACTATTCTATGGGGTTTCAATTCAAGTTATACTATTGCTTATCCTCTACCACCTGTGGATGGAATGCATACGTTAACCGTTTATGCCAAAGATAGCTTTTTACGATGGCATACTCGACAATTTTGTTTTTATGTAGATGACGTGATACCATCCATCCTTAATAGTGGTTATACCAATAATAGTTTCCAAAAATCTGCGTCCTTTATTGAGCTTAATATAACTGATAATTTAGCTGGAATTTCTCATGTTTGGTACACATGGGATGATAATGAAACTGCAAATACAATTTCTCCTCCTTACAAAATTCCCCTTATTTCTCCAGAAGGAAAACATATCCTGATCGTCAATGCTAATGATACTGCTGGGAATAAAGCTAAATTCAAGCTAGTTTTTTATACCGACGATACTCCTCCTGATATTCAATTGCAGAATATTTTAAACGCATCTGTTTTTCAATCTGGCACTCCTATTCAATTGTTTATCTCAGGAACCGAGGAAAATTTGATCTATCATTGGGATACTTCCCAAAATGTGACTTCCAGTATTTCGTATTCCCCAGTTTTGCCTTCTGGTGATGGAATTCATCAATTGAATTTGTATTTAAACGATTCAGCAGGTAATGAAATTTATGTATCATATTATTTTATCACAGACGATACTGCCCCAGAAATTATATTAAATAATCCAGAACACAATGCAAAGTTGCGATCAGGAACCTCAATTAACTTAACTGTAGTAGATGACAATGAAATTACCAGAGTATTTTTTAATTGGGATAACGGCGAGAATAGTACTCTAGAATCACCATATGATCTTTTGTTAGTGACTGGT
This sequence comes from Candidatus Hodarchaeota archaeon, assembly GCA_016839815.1. Lineage (GTDB taxonomy): Archaea > Asgardarchaeota > Heimdallarchaeia > Hodarchaeales > Hodarchaeaceae > Hodarchaeum. Next base: position 23,080 of record JAEOTM010000102.1, on the reverse strand, counting down.
GATGAAGAACATCTATTGACGGTTTATGCTCAAGATGAGGCTGGGAATTGGGCGAAATCAACATTCAAATTTACTACGAGTGATAATCCATCTGATATTATTCCAATACTATCTGTCCTTATTCTTATTGCACTATTGATAAGCAGTTCATTATTATATAGAAGATCAGTAAGTTGGCGTGGAAAAATTGAACATATATTAGTGCTAACCAAATCTGGCTTGCCATTATATTCTCAATCACTGCAAAAAGACGAATTGAAAGCCGATGTTGTTCTTGCAGGGGGTGCTCTTGTTGGTATTTCCTCTATGGCGAGTGAAATTACGCAAGCAGCTCACGTAAAGCTAATAAAACAAGAAAATTATTGTATCATGCTTGAGGAAGGAGAATATATAATTTTAGCCATCTTGATTAGAAATGAGGAGAAATCGATAAGAAATCGAATGCAAAAAATCATTTCTGAATTTGAAACTTTACACGAGAGAGAACTCAAAACCGATATGATAAGTGATTCTGAACCGTTTGAACCAACAAAAACGATGGTAGAAAAATACTTTATCAAATAAAAGCATAATTATTTAATACGACGTCAAATCCAACTTTGACGACATAGGATGATATGTCCTATTATTTTCTTATAGATGATTATTGGTTTCTGAGCTTTGATGATATGTTATTATCATACATTGATTGAATCACGGCGTCTTTCTCTTAGTTAATAATACAGGAATACCAAAGGTTACTGAAAATACAAAAACAGTTATCAAATCAAAACCAATAGCAGTAGTGGTTGTGCTAGTTGTATCCTCAGTAGTTTGTAACACAGTAGACGTTGGAGTGGTTGTGGTGTTGGGTATTGATGTGGTTGTAGTGGTGGTGCTAGTTGGTATAATCCCTGTAATTTTGAATTTACTTATGAATGCATCAAAATCTCCATTAAATGTCGTATCTAACACATTCGAAGAGATGGGAAAGTTGGAGGAGGAAGTTAATCCAACCAAGTATGCGTTGTAATCACCATCAAGTTTGATAGATTGGCAACCATCAACTCCAGATCCTCCTAAGAAGGTGGAATACAACAATTCTGAACCATCTGATGACATGATTCCCATAATTCCGTCGCCAACCTCAAGACCATTACCATACTGAATTTCACCACCACCATATGTTGCATTATACGCATTCACCATAGGGAAATTACTTGAAGAAGTTGTACCTGAGAAAAAAACATTATACGAATCATCTAATACAATTTTGAGCCCAATTTCGTCTCCACTGCCTCCTAAATATGTGGCATAATCAGCTTCGGAACCATCTGGAGAAAGTTTCACGAGAAAGATATCCCCAAGTCCACCACCATAAGTAGAATCATAGGCATTAACTACAGGAAAATTACTCGAACCAGTCCACCCAGTAACGTAAGCATTGTTTGAACCATCTAGTGTAATCCCACCTAAGTTTTCTTCACCTGAACCACCAAGAAATGTGGAATATAGGAGTTCTGATCCATTTGCAGAGAGTTTTGCGACGTAAGCATCCTGACCACCAGCGTATGTTGAATCATAAGCATTCACAATAGGAAAATCGGATGAACCAGTAGTACCACCGATGTAGATACAGTTCTCATTATCGACTGTAAGTGCCCAGACTTCGTCGTAGGATTCACCACCAATGAAGGATGAATACAGGAGTTCTGATCCATCTGCAGACAATTTTGCAACAAACCCCTCGTACCCAGAGCGTGCCGAATCATAAGGATTTACCAGTGGAAAATCAGGGGAAATTGTACGTCCTGCGATTATAGCGTTATTCGCATTATCCAGTACAAGTTTAAGACTCATCTCATTTGATATTCCACCTAGATACGTCGAATATAGAAGTTTCGATCCGTTTGCGGAGATTTTCGCAATAAAAATATCTTGCTCACCATTATGGTCTTGATCATAAGCATTAGATGTTGTTGGAAAATCACTCGACCTTGTTGTCCCAAGGAGATAGATATTGTTTTCACTATCTAGTGTAATTGCCGTATATTTTACATCATAATCTCCATAATCATCTCCACTACCCCCAAGAAAAGTCGAGAAGATAATTTCTGACCCATCTGCTGATATCTTACTTACGAATACATCACTTCCCCCGTTATACGATTCATCATAAGCATTTAAAGTCGTTGGAAAATCGCTCGAATGAGTACAACCCGACAGGTAAATATTGTTATAACTATCTATTACTATATCATGACAGGCATCAGTATTACTTGAACCTAAAAAACTTGAATAAATTAATTCAGAAGTAATTGATTGGTCTGTTGGCTTACTAACACCAACGGTCATCAATAATCCAGTAGAGACAGGAATTAAAAGTATTATTAGAATTATTTTAAGATATTTAAATTTCATCTCATTTACCTCCTCTTATGTAATTAAAAAAGACTATACTAGATAATGCGCTAGTCAGAATTGTTCACTATTAAATACATTTCTTCAGATTTGCATCGATCAGCTAAGATAGATCTAAGATCTCTTTAACCAGATTGATTTTGTCTTCAAGATTTGCTTGCCTGGAAATCATGATTCGTTGGGCTTGAGGAGAGCCAGCTCCATGTAAAGATTCAGTTTTATAACTTAAGGACGCTACACCCATGGAAAGATTCTCAATAAACCGTAGGAGTTTATACCTATCATTTACTGGTACATCAGCGCAGGTTGACAAATATTTTTGAATAAGAGAACCAATGTCTGGATTTTCCATATCTTGCTGACTTGGCAATGTGCAAATAATCCCTCCTGCTAAATCTTCAGCTAACCTCCCAATCTCGTATGGAAATCTTGTAACATTTTGCTTATTTACATTGGCTAAAAGCATATCCATCTCATAATTACCCGCATCACGTTTGAAACCCTTAGTGGAGCAAGCCACTGCGCAGCTCCATAAAGTTTCATTCAGATGAATCATTTCTACAAGCTTATCCCTGATGTGAGAAGCTTTCTCTACTCCATTATATCGTGCTATCAATGCTGCTGCACCAATGAGTACATCTCCGACACCAGTTTTACATGCATAAGATTGTCTATGATAGCCTGCGAATCGATTCACAAGACCTCCAGTGAACTCTGTTTCTCCTTTCATGAAGATTTGTTTATTTGGTACAAAAACGTTATCAAAAATGACAAAAATTTCTTGGCCCCCATATTTAAAGTTTCCAATATCAAGAATGCCTTCTTCTAGTTTTCGAGTATCGGAGGTTTGCCTACCATAGACCATCGTGAGACCTTTAGCTGTAGTATCAATTCCAAAACTTACCGCGTAAGCTTCTTCTCCCTTCCGTAATGCTAATGTAGGCATAACGATAGCTTGATGAGAGTTCAAAAATCCAGTTTGATGAACTTTAGCTCCTGATACAAAAATCCCTTTATTATTCTCATCAACAATATGTAAAAACGCATCAGGATCGGTTTGATCAATGGGTCGTTTACCTCGATCTCCTTTTGAATCAGTCATACTACCTGCAACAAAAAGATCATTCTCTTGAATTTCAATCCAATAATCTTTGAATCTACTGTGATAATCACTTTTAAACTTATTATCAATTTCCCAGGTAATACTGTAAAGCGCATTAGCAGCATCAAAACCAACACATCGTTGAAAGCAACAAGCGGTTTTCTGCCCTAACAAACGTTGCATTTCAACTTTTAATAGTAAATCGTCAATGGATTGATGGATATGTGTGAAACGGTTAACAATTTTACCAGTTAAATGAGACTGCGCAGTCATTAGATATTTGAATTCATCCTGTTGTGCTAATTCATAAATCTTTTTTACAGTGTTTATGGAAGGTTCAATGATTTTATAATATGGATGGTCCCAGAACTTGGAAATTCTTTCTCCAAACATATACAAGTTAGTTTCTCGCTTGATACTTTCTAAGTATTCTTCTGGCGTTTTCAAAGGCATATGACTTGACCTCAATCTCTTGGACTGAAAATGATTCTTATCCAGTCTAAAATCTTTTAGTAAGGAAGATAGGATTAAAGTTTACCTAGCAATTAATATCACAAAGTTTATATGTGCTATTATTTTACAATAGTAAGTATTAGGATATAATAGAATTCTGATATTGTCTATACATTTATTATGAGGTAAAAGTGAGTTAAGAGGAAAAATGAAAAAAAACTTGATATTAAGCTTGGTAATTCTAATTCTTATCTCAACTATAAACCAAACTTCTGCTGTTCTTGTATGGGACGAGGACTTCGAGAATCCGCCCTATGACGATTGGTTTCTACTCAGTTATGATGCTGGAGGATATGTCGACCCATTTCAACCAATGAATTATACCCCAATTATTACTAATGGATCCTTAAACATGCAAGCACCACTTCCAAATTGTCAAATGTTAGCTGATGCTATTCATAATAGCTCAGTAGCGTATGGAACCTGGAGTTTTGACTTCCATATAGCTAATGATCAGATTGATAAGACTGTTTTTGGGATAATGTTCATTGGGAACAATTATGGTGGGGATAACATTGACCTAACAGGAATAACGTACCAAGAGCTTAAAGCCGCTATGAAGTCATACATCATTTATATCTCACCTGGAAAAGCGTTTTGGTTGGGAGAAAATACAATATCTTTATGGCTCTGGATTGGAAGAGAACACCACACACAGGGCGACTTCGATATTTATGAAGCTCTCTGGATGTACCGTCCCTCTTCCCCTAATGATTTGGTGGGTTCCCATCATATGAACATTACACGTAAATTTCCTTCAGGAGAATTTAGTGTCGATCTTGATTCAGAACGCTTATTTCAAGTTACTAATAATGAAATCACTACATCAGAAATTTTTGAGTTTGCTTTATTTGAAGGAGAAATTTCATTCGATAATCTTACTGTTGAAGATCATCTATCACCTACTACGACAACCACTACAACACCCACCGAAACGTCTACAGACGCACCACCAACTTCTGTGGATACAACTACTACTATAACCTCCACACGTGAGACTACTGGATTAGATCTTGGAGTAGTTTTAGTTATCGTTATGGTTAGCATTTACCACATAAGTAAGCGGAGACGATAGAAAACTCCATTACTTCCTTTTTTTGACAAAATAATTCTAATAAGAAGTTTATATCTTTAAATTACTTATAACTTGTTGTAATGATTGAGAAAATTCATGTTCAAGGGGAAATATTGTTGTCTCATGTGCCATCTCATAGGCCGTCTGACATGAGCAAGAAATGTGACCTAAATAACTTATTCCTTCAATTTGAAGTTCTTCCGCCCATCCCTCGAGATCTTTTATCATATCTACTTCTGGTACTTGATTGAAAAGAAGATTTACATCGAAATTCATTGATGGTTTTGCTCTCTTGTAAAGGATTTCTATCAATCTTTTAGTACCCATTACTTCATATGAATTGGGTCTAAGCAGGAGAATTGCCACATTTGCTAAAGCAATCAGATTGACAAGGATGAGTTGCCATCCTGGTGGTGTATCAAAAATGACATACTCGTATATCTCTTCACATGCTTTGAGATTTTCCATCATCTTCTCTAGTAGTTTAAGGAACCATGCTTGATTTGATCCCATAATCTCTGCTGAAGGATTAAATTGAGTGTCAGCAAAGATTATATCTAGACTTGGTTTGAGATTAGACTGAATTATTTCGCTAAAAGTTGCACTTCCAGTACAAAAATCATTGAAAAAAGCATTTGGTTCGTGTTTAAAGATATTAACAAAGGAGGGCATACTGAAATCATTTTCTATTAAAAGAACTTTCGTATTCTGCGACAGGATACTAGCTAGATTAACAGCTACCGTAGTTTTACCTGTACCACCTTTATAACTATGAATGAGAATTTTTTTCATGAAATCAATACCCAATTTTTCATTTGTCATTGGACATAATAATAAATCTTACCATGAGACTCTCTAAAATCGAGGAGTGCATCTGTCATGAATTTTTCAAGATGTTTGGTTAACAGATCTTTATCTTTCTTCATGTGCCGAGCTAAATCCTCAATGGTGACTCCTGGCATTTTTTGAAGTTGTAATTCAAGAAGTGCTAAAGCAGTATCATTCTCTTCTTCAGAAAGGGTTTGTCGCATATTCCAATTTCGTAGACTCCATTCTTCTTTCAATATAGTCAAAAATTCGCTCATTGCGCGTTTAATGAAATCATCAACACTGGTTATTGCGTACTTGATCTTTATTGATTTACTAGAAATGATCTTATGAATTTCGTTGTACATATCGTTATCAATTTCTAACGCTATCCCATGATAGACTTTATTAACACAAAAACGTAAAACTTCAGCTTTGTTCTTCAATTTAAAATTATTTTGAATGTACTTAAACTTTTTTGCGTCTTCATCATCAAGATCTACTCGGATGGGTAGCTTTTGTAGTTTCTCATCGTCTTTAGCCATGGGATTGCACCATTTCTCAACAAAAGAAACGCAATTCAACCTTCGTAAAATAATATTGGTTGTTAATTGTTATAGGTATTTTTATGTATAGCATTTCATTAACTATGGTAAAACTTATAAATGTTATTATGATACAATAGTAACTATTAAGATGTAATGTAAATTGTATCTTAATTGAGATTGAAATTTGGATGTGAATAAGATTAAAGTTAATAAAAAAGCACAGGTTTTCTTATTTTCCCTGTTTCTCATTGTATTAGTCGCACCCTTATTATCCGCTAATGCAGGCAGAGTTGGGAGACATAGGTTTACATTTGCCAATAGCCTTTGGCAATATACACCTGAGATTCTAGATGTACAGGTTATAAATGGCGATACGATTATGAGGACAAGAGAGGATGCAGTTTGGTCAGGAACTTTTGAAGGGACATCGACAGAACAAGATGTTGTAGTGATATCTGCTTCTGGAGCATGGTCGGTTGTTGGTTTTGTCTTTTTTGAGGGTGAAGTCAACGGGGAATCAGGGACCTTATTGATGTATTTTTGGGGTTCAAGACCCGATGGATTTTCCGAATGGGACGGTCAATGGTTAATTGAAAGTGGAACAGGAGAATTAGAAAACCTTAATGGACGAGGTATATTCTGGGGTCCTGGTGCTCCAGATGTAGGGTTACAGGGGGACATTTACGTAAGGGGTTTCCTTTATTAAATGATAATTGGAGCTGACGATAGTTAGCTCCTCTTTTTTTTTATGTGAAATTTATTCTCGAATTTTAAATTTTCACGTTTTTCTCGATTAATATTGCTAATTTTAATTCTTTTTCTTTTGTTTTCCACAAGAATTAGTTAAAGCGGCGTATCATAGTTGAAACAATCTCGAGCAATCTTCCAAGACCCATCTTCCTGTTTTTCAAATATTGTAGTAAATTTCCCTATCACTTTTACTGTTTCTCCTTCTTTCGGAGTCATTTCAAACCAATAGTTTCCACGAGAAAATCCCCAATCACTAGTTTCTCTAACTTCTTCACTATTGACGACCATTTTAGATACTGGAGGTCCATTCATAAGAGTTTGTGTGAAAGCTTTAATCTTTTCTTTACCAATATTTACAGGAGCATTTGGTGGCATTTGAATTCCTTTATCAATCCACAAAGATATCCAGCGTTCGATATCACTAGCAACAACAGCTGCAGCATATTCTTTCCATAGACTATCAATCGAATCTTTCAAACTTGTCAATCATAATCACCTCCTTCATTCCAATTCGAGTTTCCTATCTTATTGATGATGAAAGGTCAAAAACTTCTGTACTTCTTTCAGATATTTCTCAATTTCTACTTGTTTTATTCTCTCTTTAACAGAAACGGCTGAATCCCATTTTGTAAATTCTCTGTCAATCCGCTTAATCTCTAATCCAATTTTTTCTTTCAAACGATGAAAATCATTGATATCAGCAATTTGTTTGATTTCTTCAAGGATTAATAAGCTTTTTTTGATCTTTCCTTCAATGATCATTAATTTCGCTTGTAATAGTGACAGCTCTATATATTCAGGGGAAAACTTTTGGTCACGGGCACTCTGAAGTTCATCATTGATTAAATCTTGGACTTCCTGTAGAATTACATTGTCCTCTGAGAGTTTAAACTCATCTAAGTATAGTTCTGCAAGATGAAAAATCACAAAGAATGAGAAAAATTTGTCTGAGGTGATCCACACATAAGATCCATGAGATTGAATTTCCTCATCTTTATCTTGTAATAATTGAAGGAAAAGCTTTTGCGCATGGGCTTTATCAATCAAACGAGGGCTGGATTTTAAAAATATGGCCTCAGTTGCAATGCGATGCACTTTTACACGATCACTGCTTTGAGACTTACTTAATTTTTTGAATTCTTGAATATATTTTTCTGCCTTTGATCGGCTTCCCAATTCAATATGAAGCAAAACCAACGGAATAAGACAATAAGAAGTAATCATTGGGTTCCCAATTTCAATAGATGAAGTAAAACTTCTTTCTAAGACATCTCTTGCCTGTTCTAACTTCCCTTGCTGATATAACATTAGTCCTATTAAAGAATTAACTAAATTAACACCCTGTTGTTCTTTGATCTTTCCAAAAAGATCCAATGCTTCAGTAAAATTTATCTGTGCGGTATTTAGATCCCCTTTTTGAAGATAGTAATTTCCTAACCATGCTTTCACCCAAGCAATTCCTTGTTTGGCATCAATAGAGTGATAAATCCTTAAACTTCTTTCAAGATATTTGAAAAACTCAGTTAACTCGCCCTTCTCTAGTTCAAGAAATGCTGTGTAGTATAAACTCTTAGCTTTTACATAGAGGTTTGTATGATCGTCACCCAGGCATTTCTGAAAAAACTCTTTTGCCTGATCATTCTGAAATTGATAAAAATATGCCATTCCAATGAGGAAGTACAGAAATATGCTCCAAAAAGAAAATATCCGAGGATATTCAGATAATATTTCCAAATTCTCATCAATCAATGATAACGTGCTTAATCCATTATCAATCGATTCGGAAGTATTTCCTCTAGTAATTTGCAAATTAATTATAGTAGTTTGGTGAATCAGTTCTGAAATAGAGAAATCTCTTTTTAAATTTTTATTTACAACTTTTTGGATGAGTTTCTCAGCATCATTAATTTTTCCAAGTCGAATTAAGGTTCTACTATGGTAAGATAAACAAATAGCTCTTTCAAGGTTGTTAAACGTCGTTGATGGACTGTTGTAGTTTAAGAGAGAGATTTCTTCTAAAAGTGCTGAATAATTTCCAGTTATATAGAGATCTTCTAGCTTCTTCTGATTCATTTCCAGTCCAGGTGATCAAAGATTTTAGATATATGTAATGAATTATTATTCAATTTCCTAGTGAATTGATTCTTGTTTTAATAAACTTTTCACTCTCTCCTCAACAAAAGATAAGAGTAGACATTGAACACAAATTATTAAACAGGCGAAGATGAAGTGAATTTGATTAAAAATACTTCCCAAAAAAATGAAACCATTAATAGAATTCGGAATGCATGTATTTTAGCTATAATAGCTTTTATTCTTTACTATGGCTCTATTCTAACTGCAGCAATGTTTTATCCTGGAGGGTATGATTTCTTTACCCATTATTATAGTGATTTGGGAAGAACTGTAACACCAGAAGGAAATGACAATATTCTTTCTTTAATTTTCTTTATATTAGGTACAATTATTACAGGTTTTCTCTTTATTCCCTTTTGGTTGACGTATTATACAATTTTTTTCCATTCATCACGCGCAAGGGATATCGGAAGGTTAGGATCGATATTTGGAATGTTCGCCATACCTACTTTATTTGGAATTGCTTTAGTCCCAATAAATTTATGGCTTGATCTTCATGCTATGTTTTCTGTTGCTTATTATCTGACTATTTCAGTTTCCCTATTTTGTTACTCACTCGCGATATTCATTGAACCTGATTACCCAAACTATAGTGGAATTGCAGGTATTTCAATAGTATTATTTGAAATTCTATTCATACTAGGAGTGTTTTCAGAGATAGAGCCATTAATTCAAAAAGTGACATCATTCTGTTTTGCATTATGGATTCTCTTTCAGTTTCTAATAGTACGTAGATAGAGGATTTTAACGATGGTAAAGTAATTACAAGGTAGATTTAACATTACAAAATCTGAGGGTTCTTTAGATGGATTAAAATTAATAAACTAACGAAAAGCTTTGTGCCATAATCACTAAAAGTGTCTTTCTGTAAGCAGACATTTTAAATTTTTATCAAATACGTTTTATTAGGAGAAACAAGGTATGGCTCGCTTCCCATTTGTTATGTTGTCCATTAGAAATATTAAAAGATCCAAGATGCGTTCATATATGCTTTTAGCTGGAGTGGCACTTACAGTGTCATTGCAGATTGGTATTGCAATTTCTGTTGATTCTCTAAAGGAAGATTTTATACAAACAAATCGGAATCATAATTATACTGATATTACGATGTATGGAGAAGAGAATCAAACATTAGCAGATATAAGAGCTCAAATCCCTCAAATTCAAGACTCTTTTAAAGTTGAAGGAGTTTCTCCAGCTGTTACTTTAAATTTATCTACCCTACTCCAGTTGCCAAACGATCTTGGAGATACTTACATTTATGGAATTACGACAGATCATCCAGATTTTTCGAGGTTTGATAGAGTAGCTGGATCTAGATCACTTGAAAATAATAAGATCTTAATGTCTGAAGAAATTGCTAGACTATATTTGCTTGACCCAGAAGATAACTTCGTTATGGATGCTGTACCTTCGGAACACTTTTTAGGAGGAAGTTTTGTTGTTTCTGCAATTATTGATGAGGCCTATCCCTTTGGAAATCGACCAGGGGCTTATATCGTTTTCGAAATTGATTATCTGCTATCACTCTTTGATGATACTTCATCCATTGAACCGTACATTGCTATGATGGTACCTGATCTTCTGAAATTAAACGATATTGCGAATGAGTTAAACGATGCTTATGATGATTACATAATTATTCGAGAAAAGAATATTGATGAACTAAAAGCAACGGGTCTTCGAACCTACTCTACTGCAATGACAGTCCTAATTATTGCTTCATATGCTATTGAATTTCTTTTTATCACGAATATTTTTGGATTTAGTATGAAAGAAAGATCTCGGGAATTTGGTATACTCCGATCTGTTGGTACAGGTAAAAGACAAGTAGTATTACTTATACTCACAGAAGCATTTTTGATAGGACTTGGAGGAAGTCTGATTGGTGGTGTTGCTGGATTAGGTTTTGCCACTTTCCTTTTGATGGTATTTAGGTATACTCTGGGTGTTTCAAGTCTTTCATCGTTAGTGATATCACCTACGACTTTTGGGATGTCTCTTTTTACTGGAATTACTGTTACAATCCTTTCTGGATTATGGCCTTTATGGATCGCAATGAGTATGCCAGTAGTCCAAACTATTCACAGTGCTCGAATATTCAGGAAATCTCGTCGTAGATTTATTACATGGAAATCTTCTCTTGTATTAGGGGTCCTACTAGTAGGTGCAGGATTCATAACTATGAGCGTAATAGAGGAATCAAGTTTTCTTGGTTTTGAAATTGGCTCCACACAGGCAATAGTTATCGCCGCAATTTTCTTAGGAACCCTTGCGATCGAAGGAGCTTTAGTCACATTTGTCCCAAAGATAGCGATTAGAGTATTGGTTCGTTCCACAAAAGCTCCAATGCTTCTTGCTACAAAGGATATTCAACGTGACATGCAGAAAGCTATGATTACTATATTCACAGCAGCGCTTTCCCTAAGTTTAATTCTAATTGTTAGCATGGTGAGTAGTGGATTGTTTGATGCTGTTCCAGCTTTTTATGAAGAAAGTTTTGGAGATAATTTGAATATTGTGATTGAAACCTGGGATCACTTGGAAAAACCCAACGATTTTACAGAAACACTCAAAGCTGATTTAGAATGGATCCAACAGACTAGTTTTATACAGGAACAACGATCCTCCTTCGAAATAGGGGGAAATTTGCACTATTTTGGTGTCGATAGATCGTCGATAGCGTATTTTGTGGATGAATTTATTACTTCACCTTCCGAGGTTACGATTTCTAATCTACTTGATGATTCTTCTCCTAATGTTGTTGTCACCGACGCAATTGTAGAAAAATTCGATCTAGCACTAAATGATCAGGTCTGGATTGGTGCTGCCAATGGTACCAACATTCGCGGAGTGGTAAGTGGAATCCTTCATGGAAATCCCTTCATCAGGAATGGGGAATACATTTTTATCGATACTGTGATGTTTCAGGAACTTTGGGGTAAAGATACCTCTAAATGGTTTTGGGGAGATTATGATGAATCCTTTCCTAAGGTTAGTGTAGTACGGGATATAGAAGCGAACTATCCTGAACTTAAATCAGTGATGACAATCTTTGATTATCATTCTATGATTAAGGCAAGTCTGGGAGTTCAGGGGTCGTTCATCCAATTGATATTTGTCCATTCATTCTTTCTATCAGGATTAACTCAATTTATAGCCATCTTGGTCTCAACCATAAGAATGGAAAGAGATGTTGCAATTACTCGCTCAATCGGAATGTCAACGCGAAGGGTATTTTTTGTGTTTTTATTTGAAGCGAGTGTACTTGGATTTACTGGAGTTATATTAGGGATTTTTAACTCCTTCTTAGGAGCAGAGCTAATATCTTGGTATATTGGGCAGAGTATACCTGTGGATGTTTCTATTAACTCTCTTGTTGATACAGCGATGTTTATACTATGGGTAGGTCTTGCTGGGTTAGTTACATTAGCGAGTACATGGGTTCCTGCAAGACGGGCATCTCAAACTAATATTATTGCAGCTATTTCAGGTCGTAAAGAACTCAAAACAGCAAGAAGCTTCTATAAACCAGCAGAATTTGATATCGATGCTGTAATTGAGAAGATGCAAACTACTCCAGAACATGTTGAAGAAGTCCAGACACCTCAGAAAACAGTCGTAGATAGTGTTTCATCGGATGAAATTAAAAAATTACAGGAGAAGATTTCATCACTCACTCTGAATTTAGATATGAGTATTGAAGAGAATCAGAAATGGCAATCATTGTACGAAACGCAATCAAACAAATACTCAGAAGGCCAAATTGATACACAGCGATATATTGCAGTTTTACGCCGGTATCTCAATTTCTTGGAGAAAGTTTGAGCTGGATTAAAAATTCAGTAATGCCTTTCTTTCCTTCTTTTCTCCTATTTTACTTGACAAATACATTAGAAAAAGTCTCTAAAGTAGTTCTTTTGTTTAGGGAATAATTCTTGCAATAATTCTAATGAACCAGAATTTACTAAGCAACCAGGAAATTCGGAGAGATCCTGAATAGATTTACTTCCAACAATGAGTTCTGCAAAAGCGACAATGTCAATTACTAGATCAACTTGTCCATCAATATGTTCAGTTTCTTCTACATTTATTTGGGTTTCATTTTTATATAAGTTGAATGTTTTATTATTCCAATCACAATATGGATCTGAAACTTTTATTGAAATACTAAAAGAGGAGACTGAATAGGATAATTGTTTCAAAACCTTTTTCACGTTGATTACTCGAATTCTAGAGGAGACTTTTATTGTTCTTGTTGGTAAAATTGGATTATACACCATTGCGATAAAGTTTTCATCCAAAGGAAGAACGACAGACCCATACTTCCTTTGATCACTAAAGGAAGGAAGAAAATCTTGAAAGAGGGCATGTTTTGTTGTTCGATCTTTCCAGAATGCTTCAACGATATGAATAGTATTAGAGGGGTCTTTAAATAAGTAATGGGCCTTGAGGAATTTCAGTAAACAGTACCCTACTGTATCTTCATTCACATCTTTACTTTCAAAATAAAAATCAGCCTGCTCAGCTTTCAGCTTCCAACTGAATTCATCACGTAAAGCTATAAAATCAAATTTTCTTGTGCATTCATTGTAAAATTGTTTAATTCCAGTAGTAAAATTCTTGACTGGAATGAAGGAATGTTGAGGAAAGGTTTTCTTTCTAATATTACTTAGGTCAAATTGGTAGAAGACTTGTTCATCAGCAATTCCATACCCTCTACGTTCATAAAGATAATGAGAAGTCGGAAAAAGAACAGAAAGATATTGTTGTCGTTCATTCATCACTTTGAATATGTGTGTAAATATCTCTTTTGAAAATCCTTTTCCTCGAAAACCAGGAAGAGTAGTAACCCCTTCTACTCCCGCCATTCTAAATTTATTACCACGTAGCTTAATATCATAATCTACAAGAAATAATGCTGATACGAGTTTTCCTCCCACAAACTTTCCAAAAATATTTTCAGTAGGTATCGGAAATTTCTCACTGGGGAACAATAATCCAGTATAATTTGTACCAAGAGAAATATCAAACATATCTTTATAACTTTCTAAATCGTTGTCGGCTGTTAGGTTGCGTATAACCATAACAAAAGACAAAATTCTGTCAATCTTAATTTTTCTTTATCAGAATTCGAAGTTCTCGCGATACGAATGAGTAGGGGAGAGGTTACGATGATAAAGCACCTGATTTATCAATACAAAAACCTATATGCTATGACTCAAACCTTTCTTTTTCCAGATTCTTCGGTACTTTCTTTTAATTGCATTCCATAGTGAGATTTTTTCTTCTTTTGGTTCAACAGGGAGTGCTTTCATTGCACATGCATCTCCTAATGGGCAAGTATCTTCCCACCCACCTTTATTATGAAATAATGGAGCTAAGACATTTCTAATTAATAATTCACCAAATTTTTCTCCAAAAAGCGTATCTATAATTGTCCAATTTGTATCCGCATAATCTTCTCTAATAAAAGATTCAATCCCATCAAAAATTTCTTTCGCCATAGAAGGTGAATCCTCAGAAAGACCAATTACAATATTATGACCTGAAGGGAGAACTTTACTAAATCGCATGACTGTAGGGCCGATTTTGACAGCTTCCAATGATGAATGACCTCCACTTCCATTATCAGTGATTTGAGTACTAAATGACTGTAAGGCGGTTAAAAATCCACTTAACATCATTGGATCCTGTACATTGAGAGCACAGAATCCTTTAAAGCATTTACTAAAGATAGGAAGACCAGAAGCTTGATAAATCATAAGGTATTCTAAATTCATAGTGATCTCTCAGTATTTTTCAGAACCAATGGTTATTTAAAGATTATTCATATTTATTATCCGAAATCACTGACTAATAGGGTAAGTATATGGTTTCTGTTGGCATTATTTCAGATATTCATTCCAATTTCTTTGCTCTGGAAATCGTACTAGAATACTTAAGGGATAAAATAGATGCTTTAATTTGTGCAGGTGATTTTGTTGGCTACGGATTTCAACCAAAAGAATGTCTAGAAGCTATCATGGATTACTCGTTACCTACTTATAACTGCCTTGGAAATCACGATGTTGGAGTAAGATATGAATACTGCCAACAATTCGAACAAGAATCATGTAAGGATGATTTGAAACTCTTTTCAATGGAAGAAGTACGACCTGCAGCTAAATCGATGTTCAGTCAAAATGCAAAGGGAATTTCAGAATCTCAGTATCACTTTTTGGAAGAATTACCATTTTTCCAGGAATTCGGATTAGGAAAAAAGACATTCCATCTCACTCATGGGACACCTTCTAAAAAAGAGAGAGATAACATAGTTAGATATCTACCTGCCCCGCCAATTCAACCCTTACGCCAAACAATTGACCGTGCCCACCAATTTTCAGGAACAAAAGATGTAGATATAATCATAGTTGGACATACACATCAACGGTTTTATATCAATCGGGATAGAGTTCAAGGGTGGTCACATATAGGTGAGCGTTATAGTAACGCTTCAGTAAGCTACCCAAAGGTGTTCAAATTTCCTCGGGACCAAATTATATTAAATCCTGGTGCAATAGGCCAACCACGTGATGGAAATCCTGCTGCTTCATTCATGATTCTTGATATAGATACTAGTACCGTAACCTTTCACGCTCTTGAATATTCAAGAAAGGAATTTTATTCACAAGCTAGGGATAAATGCCCTCCTTCTATTCAAGATCCGTCGTTTTGGGAAATAAAAATCTAATCAAATAAAGCGATAATCTTCTTGGCCCCATTAACATATTCAACAATTCGTGCATACTCAATTCGTTCTTCAAGAGGGGCATTACGTTGAATAAGAGCAACCCATTTTTCTTTCTCCTCTTCAAAGTTATAAATTTCTTCTTCTAGCTTATGACTCAGTGAATCTAAGCTATTTAATTTTGCAATTGAGTTTGCTTTTTCTAATAAGTTCAATGATCGTTGAAGTTTCCCTTTAATAATAGCAAATCTGGATTGAAGAATATAGATTTCAACTAGTAATAAATGTGAGTGATACTCAACAGCAATAGTCTGTAACCGAGTGATATACTTATCAATGCGTGAAAGTGTTTCATAATCCTCGTTTTTAGTAATTTCAAGGGAAAGAATATCACATAAGTGAATCAAAGCAGTTATCGTTAATTCATGATACGACGTGTCCTCTTCAACTATTTCGGTCAGTATCTCTTTTGAATGTAAGAGATTTTCTGGCTTTTTAGTTTTCTTAAGAATTAAAGCCTTGGCTATTGCTGCTCTATGGGCGATGACTCTATTGATTTTATTATGTTCAACCAACTGTTCTAGAACTTTTAAATGGTTTTGAGCTTCATCTAGCAGGGAAAGGTCAAGTGAGACAGAAATCAAATTAAAAATAGTGTCTGCTCTATCAATGTCATTGTCTACAGCTTCATTAATTAAAGCCAGCGCTTTTTCTAAATTTTCCTTAGCTAAGAGGTAATTTCCCTTTGCCTGAAAGATTAACCCATGATTATGGTATGAATGAGCAAGGTCTTGTTTATTTCCTAAATGCTGGAATTGCTCGAAGCTGGACTGATAGTATTGAAGAGCATTGTTCAAATCCCCTTTGAAACGATAAATTTCTCCAATATTATTCAGGTTTTTTGCGATATACTGTCGATCACCAAAGTTTTTGTTAATATCAAGACTCTTTAGGTAATGATTAAGAGATTTAGTATAGTTACCCTTTTGAAAATAAATTATACCTAGAATATTGTGCGTATAGGCACTATCTTGATGTAACTCGTTTGTTTCCTGAAGAATAAGGCTCTGTGCAGCAAAATATATAGCCTGATCCAAATCTCCACTACTCCGATGTATAACTGCAGATCGGTATAACAAACCAGCGATTCTCTCCACTTTTTCTGTTTCTTTTGCCTCTACGGTGCGTAATAATTTTTCAGTTTTTTCAATCAAGGAGAGAGAATCAGTTAATTTTCCACCCCGGTATAAGGCTTCAATTTTGCATAACAGAAGATCAATTCTAGGGAGATTTTTACCATAACCTTCTAGGAGTTTATCAATTTCTTCAACTGCGTATTGATACTTCCCTTGTCTAATGTGCAAGGTACTAGTTAAAAGATCGTATGGAAATTGGGTTTCTTGATCCAGAGAATTATTTGATTGTGCTTTTTGCAATAAATCTAGGGCTTGCTTGAATTTTCCATTTAGCATAAGGCCCTTGGCATGAACTAAGGAATCAGAATAATTTTCCGTCAAGATTCTTGAACAACACCGAAGTTTATCTTACGACTAAATGAGTCCTCATAAGAATTTTACGGTACGGACATAATTAAAACGAAAGCTTAAGACCAACGGGAGCGTGATCGGATCCATAGACTTCAGGTAAAATACAAGCATCTTTAACGTTTGCTTTAAGATCTTCTGTTACTATCCAATAATCAATTCGCCATCCAATGTTTCTTTCCCTTGCATTTGAACGGTACGTCCACCATGAGTATTGGTCCGGTTCTTGATTAAACATTCTAAAAGTATCAATATAACCATGATCTAAAAGTTCAGTAAAGAAGGCTCGTTCAGTAGGAGAGAAACCAGCATTCTTCTTGTTCGTTTTCGGGTTCTTTAAGTCAATTTCTTTATGCGCAACATTGAAATCTCCACATAGCACAACAGGTTTTTTCTTTCTTAACTTCTCTGTATAATGTAGGAGTGTTTGGTTAAATTCTTGCTTATAATCCAAACGTTTTAGTTCTCGTTGGGCGTTTGGAAAATATAAATTAATCAGAAAGAATTCCTCAAACTCTAGTTGAAGGAAACGTCCTTCAGTGTCAAGGATAGTTTTACCTGTTTTGGTCACAGTTGTGATAGGTGAATGTTTTGTGAGTGTTAAAACGCCACTATACCCCTTTTTCTCTGCAGAATTCCAAAAGGATTCATATTCTGGAAGATCAATTGACAACGAAAGTTGGTTTGGTTGCGCTTTTGTTTCTTGAATGCACAAAATATCAGGGGCTCTTTGTTTAACAGTTTTCAGGAAGTTACCCTTATTTATACAGGCTCTAATACCATTAACATTCCATGAAAGTAATTTTAAGTCCATTAAAAACACCCAAAGTGCATTGATATGCCAATATGGATAATTTAAGATGTGTTCTGGTTTGAGAATTTAGGGGAAAAGGTTTGTATTAACGATGATATGGATGTAATATTAGATTTACTATACCTAAATCAGGTGACTGAGCAACGATGGTGATCATAAAGTCAGTAAAGGAATTAGTTCGGGATGTAATCACTCCTAACAAAAAAATTTCATTTGGTGGAGCAGCTCTTTTCCTAAAACCTATGGAAGTGGTACGAGAAATTATTCGCCAAGGAATTAAGGACTTAAAAATATACACATTGATAGGTGATGTAGATATAGACCTTCTCCTGGGCCCAGGCGTCAACGCAATTAAAGAGCTTCATTCAAGTTATGTAGGATTACCTATGGTTGGAATGGCAAAAAACTTCCGAAATGCGATAGAAAAACAGCAAAGTGTCGTTTTTAAGGAGTGGAGCGAGCTGAGTATGGTACGAGCCTTTCAAGCTGGAGCAATAGGTACTCCAGCCATAATGTTACGGTCTTTATTAGGCTCTGATTTAGTACAATTACGGGAGGATTTTGAGGAAGTAACTTATCGAGGTAAAAGTTATATTCAGGTGCCCGCAATTGTACCAGATCTTGCTATTGTTCACGCTTATGCTGCAGATAACTTTGGAAATGTTTATTATCCTAAACATCATGCATTAGATGAATTTTCAACATTACCAGCGCAGTGTGCCAAGGAACTCTTCGTTACTGTCGAAAAAATGATTACCCATGAAGAAGGAAGAAAACTTATCCAACAGGGTCAATCAATAATGTTTTCTTCAATAGATACAGATTACATCGCTGAAGCTCCAAAGGGAGCATGGCCTTCAGGATTTCCACCGTTTTATGCTAGTGACATGGGGCATATCATGACTTATTCGGGGATGGCTCAAATGCCAGAAACGTTTGAAACTTATCTTCAAGAGTATGTTTTTGGAAAACAGGAGGAGATTCAATGAGTACAGCAAGAGATTACACACCTGTTGACCAAATTGTGGTTTCTTTATCTCGAGAAATCAAGGATTACGAAACGTGTTATACTGGAATTGCAATCCCATCTGCTGTTGTTGCAGTTCAATTAGCACGAATGATTCACGCTCCAAACCTTAAGTTTTTCTACGGAGGATACTGGATCAATCCTGATCTTGATGTTGATTTATTCACTATAATGACAGATACCGAAGCATTTACCGAATCGATTTCGAAAGCTCAAAGCTTTTCGTACTTAACCCAGCTTTATCAGTACTGGGAAGGGCCCAAACATACCTTGTCCTTTGGCTTTATCCGACCAGCTCAAATAGATCAATTTGGGAATATTAATAATAGTGTCATAGGTGATCCTAATCATCCCAAATTTCGTTTTCCCGGGGGTGCAGCTGCTGGAGATATTTCAAATACTTGTAGTCGGGTTATTGCATATATTCCACGTCAGGACACTAGAACGTTTGTACCTGAGGTTGATTTTATCACTGGTCGTGGAAGTTCTCCAGAATGGAGAAAAACGGTTGGGTTAGACAATTATCAGGGGATTAGCTGTATAATTACTGATCTCGCGATCCTAGAATTCAATCAAGTGGATGGTAAGATGTCTGTTCGCTCGATTCATGAATTTTCGTCTGGTGAAGAAGTACAAGAGAATACTGGGTTTGATCTGAATATACCAGCAGATGTAGCAACCACAGAACCACCAACTGCAGAGGAAATAGAAGTATTACAATCAAAGGCTGATCCTCTAGAAATTCGTAACTTTGATTCCCGTAACAGGTAATAACTTAAGAGCAGAATTAACAGCGTTAGCTAATCTTAATTATTATTTTCACCATTCTAAGGTGATCTTATGGAACCAATTATTGCTCCTGCTCATGTGTCGTACAATCGTGCGACTCTGACTGCAGGATTGGCAACTTTATTCGCAAATCTACCCCTTCTGATATATGGATTGTATGTGAATATTTTTTTACGAGAAGATCTTGTAACTGTAATTTTAATTGTAACAATTATTGGGACATTACGTAATATCCTCCAGATCTTTTTGAGAATACCATTAGGAGAATTATCTCAAATCATTGGACGCAAACCATTAATAATTATGGGACATTTTTCTTATACGTTAGCACTGTTTTTAATGAGTTTGGCAACAGACTGGATCCTTGTGTTTCTTAGTACAGCCTTTATCGGACTGGGTATGTCATGTTATTGGCCAGCTATATTTGGTTATCTTGGTGATATAGATATAGAACGTATGGGAGAATCACAGGGACGAATATTTCGACAAAGTGATATTGGTTCAATAATTGGCTCAATATTCGCATTTTTTTTACTGGATAGTTTAAACTTTTCATTATCAGAACTCTTTGGATCAATTGCATTAATATCAGCAATTTCTGGGATAGTAACGATCCTGATATTACCAGAATCGCTAGCAAAAGAAAACCGAAAAAATGTAGACAACATCCCATCTGCTCTTCTAATATCTTGGTTTTCAATGATTGGTTCATTAAGGGAAATGAGTAGAACAAACCAATTATGGCAGGTTTATTTCTTCCATTTCATTTTAGCATTCATTGAATTTACAACAAGTTATTTTGTACCCTTAATCATTGTCTCAAAGGGGTACACAAATCCAGATGTTTCAGCAATCTGGCTGTGGTCACTTGTTTTAGTTTTCTGGATAAAACCATACTTGGGAAGGTTAACGGATAGATTTGACTTTGTTTCAGCAATGACTGTTTCATTATTTCTTCTATGTGTAACAGTTATTAGTTACGTATTCATAGAAAACTTTATCCTCTTGATAGTTGCCTACATTCTGACGAATAGTACCATTTTGACTGCGTATATTGCAGCTAATGGAGAGACTGCACGACGGGCACCAAAGGAATATCGAGGAGTCGCACTGGGAGTATTTGGAGTATATGTTTCTTTAGGTAGGACAACATCCACAATTGTACTAGGACCTATCTGGGAATTCTTTAATTTAACTGTAGTATTTGTTTTTTCAGCATTACTAGTTTTTTGTTTAATTTTAATTCTTCGAGTATTAATTAATAAAAGTAATAGTAAATCACTAATGTATAAACCCCTCTATCTACGTCTCGGAGCAAAATAAGCCTGTTATTGTTCTCCTACAATTAAAGACTTCATTTAACAGTTAAATCGTAGTGCTAGGACATACTTTCACACTTCCCAAGAAGGGGCTCTGGTTGCGTATTTGAATCAGTTTAATTTTTTAATTAATGAAACTATAGTACTTTGTTGTTTAAATCCCAATTTTTGGTAAAGTTTTTCTGCTTTAACATTTAATACATCCACTCCCAAAGATAGTCTTTTTTCTTGTTCTATTGGTAATCCCTTTATTACCTGTTTAATTAAGGAACTTCCGATTCCTTCGTTTCTATAATCTTTATTTATCCCAATCACCTCTATGTGAAAGTCAAATCCTCTATCCTGAACCAAAAGAAGTCCAATCAATTTTTCATCCTCTCTTATGATTCCAGAAAATTCCTCCATAAAATTCTTAGTTATTTTCGAAGATATTTCTTTCTCCATCTCTGCTTGAGGCAGGCGCATGTGCCTATCGTTTCCATCGATGAAAATTCTATGAGCTAAGAGTCCTAATTCTGACAAAGATATACTATTAATACTCTCGAACGAATATTGTTTAGGTAACAACTCCTCATTTTGAATCTCAGGTTGCTCTAAAGTCATAAAATTTCTTTCTTCAAGGGTAGTATATCCCATTTTCGCATATTGCTCTCTATAACTTTGAATAAATTGTAGATCATCGCTCTTGTCATATGAATAGCTGACAAGGATTTGCTTACAAGAGGATCGTACAATCTCCTCACATTTAGCTATTATTGCAGAAATTAATTGCTTATTTTCAAATCTCAATACAGCAGGATGCCACCTGTCAATTTCAACTGTAGTTTCATTCTCACGGCTGTATGATAACCAAGCGACAAGCTCATTTCCCTCTTGTATGTAGATAATCTTCTCTGAGGGAAACCGCTGATGATTTACTAATAATATTTCTTTAACTCTTTCTTTTTCCATTGTCTGAGGGATGATTCCAGCTGATAGCCAGTAGTTATGTGTCAGTGACGCTCTTTCATTGAGTAAAAACTTATCATCATTTGACAGCTCAATTTTTTGTCCCTTTTTCACATGAGAACCTCTTATTTGGAATTATTCACTTCCAGCAGATTCACTCCGAATTATATTCGCTTTAAATTCTTCCTGACTATACTGTATCTCATATTTCAGTGAGTGTATTCAGCTGATTTTTTAAAAAATCTAGAATTTAATACCGTTATATGTTTATTAAGTAAGAAAAGTTTATTTTAATCGCTGAATAACTGTGGCAGGACAAACTTTTGTGATTCCTGAGAGATTTTCAAGTTTTCTGAGAAAAATCGTTAAATGTTCATTATTTCTAAACCAACATTCCATAAGAAAATCATGATCCAAACTGGTCTGGAATATACTTCTTACCTCAGTCCAGGTTTTAACCTCTTCAATAGTTTGAAGATAGGACTCAGCATCTGCATCAAACCCAATAAACGAGGATAATTCAAAACCTAGCTTCTTAGGATCTATTTCAATGGTAAATCGTTTAATAATCCCTTCCT
>JAEOTM010000101.1 GCA_016839815.1 Candidatus Hodarchaeota archaeon | reverse complement strand
CGCAACATCAAAAATCCTTCACTTAACAAATCCAAACTTTTTCATGATGTACGATAATAAAATTAGATATAATTATGGATGTTCGGATAATGAATTAGGATACGTAAATTTCATGTGGAGAATGAAACTATTTGCTGATTATTTGATACGTGAATATTCAATCATTCGAAAAACGTCTAAGGAATCAGTTTTTGAAAATTTAGTGTCTGAATGTAATAGTAAGGCAACTACGCTACCTAAATTATTAGATGAATACAATTGGACAAAATATAATGCATAAGCCCATTAGTTGAACCCGAAGCAATTAATCAAGCATCACCGCATTGATTATGAAACTAAAAATGAAAAGGAATGTATTAAATGGGGTTGTAAAGGTTATAGAGAGTGAAGAAAGTTGTACAAGAAATAAAATATGTATTCACCATTCTAATTTCAATACATATGATTTTGGGGGATGCGGAGACGTCAGAAACATTCAATTTCGAGACTACACCAAAAAGATCTCGTTTAATGGCTAGCATAAGACAGAAAGGGACGTCTCTGGAATTAGCTGTCAGAAAAATTTTAGATCAATATAATGTTCACTATGAAACGAATACGAGAGACTTACCTGGGAGTCCTGACGTGGCGAGTCGAGAGGGAATGTGGGCGATATTTGTTCATGGATGCTTCTGGCACGCTCATGAAAATTGTAAAAAAGCCACTATTCCAAAGAGAAATCGAGATTTTTGGAAGAAAAAATTTGCCGATAATAAGGCGAGGGATAAACAAAAAATCACGCTCCTCGAAAAAAGGGGATATTCTGTGCTTGTGGTTTGGGAATGTGAATTGGATGAGCCAAAGAAATTAAATAAAGATCTTCATGAGTTTTTAACACAACTTGGTTCATTCGATATTGAGAGAACTGAGGAGAATAACGAACATTTGGGATGATGAAAAATGCTACGTCAAGAATTCAAATATTTCCCAGACAAAAATATCGCTATTCGAGAGATCCATCTCCCAAATAGTAGACGTTTTTTATCCAGTATTCGATTAGGAAACACGAATTTGAATGACAAAGATGCCCGTTCATTGTTTGAATATAGTTATCTGAGAATGAAAAATAGACCTGAAGAGATAAACTCATCTGAAATTGTACACGCTGTAGATTTGTTTTGTGGTTGTGGAGGCATGTCATTAGGTGCTAGGGAAGCGTGTAACTCGATTGGAAAACATTTTCTGGTAGAGGCAGCGTTGGATAAAACTCCGGATTTTCTCAGAGTGTACAAAGATAATTTTCCCAATAGTGGAATATATGAACATAAGATCCAAGATGTTATTGATGGTGATGTTGGATCAGATATTACTGAAAATGAACAGGATTTTCTGAAGAAGATAAGTCGTGTAGATTTACTATTAGCAGGACCTCCATGTCAAGGTCATTCGAATTTGAATAATCATACCAGACGCAAGGATGACCGAAACAGATTATATGACAATGTTGCAAGATTCATAGAAATAGCTAGACCAGAACACGTTATGATCGAAAACGTTCCAGCTATAATATATAGCCACAGCGGAGAAGCAAAGAAAGCAATAGAAACAATGCATGAACTAGAATACAAAGTCGACAGTGGTATAGTCAACCTAGCTACGA
This sequence comes from Candidatus Hodarchaeota archaeon, assembly GCA_016839815.1. Lineage (GTDB taxonomy): Archaea > Asgardarchaeota > Heimdallarchaeia > Hodarchaeales > Hodarchaeaceae > Hodarchaeum. Next base: position 13,106 of record JAEOTM010000101.1, on the reverse strand, counting down.
TTGGCGTTCCTCAAAAACGTAAACGTCATCTTGTGATCGCTTCAAGGTCTAAACAAGTATCGATAGAAGAGGTAGTCGAAAAAAACCGTGTCGAAAATGACCGCACTGTAAGATGGGCTATTGAAGATATACAGGATGAAACTCCCAATGGAAACATCAGTACCCCGTCTCGCCTTTCGGAAGAGAATATGAAAAGGATAAGATACTTGCACGAAAACGATGTATATGTTTTACCAAATTGGTTGCGTCCTCCCTGTCACAGAAAAGTTCACAGATATCCAGCTATGTATGGTCGGATCAGATACGATAAACCTGCACAAACAATAACGAGTGGTTTCTTGTCTCCAGGCCAAGGAAGAAATGTCCACCCAAGTCGCATGAGAACAATCACACCACACGAAGCTGCACGTTTACAATTCTTTCCAGACTTCTTCGATTTTTCCTCCGCAAGGACTCGAGAATCATTATCGCAAATGATAGGTAATGCGGTTCCTATGACGTTAACCTATATTTTTTCTCTTGAATTATTGAGTTGAAAAATGTGAAGATGAAACCTTTAATTTTGGATGCGAGTTATTAATGTATTAGAAAAATGCCTGAAAATTTGTACTTCACAGTCGATTCCGCATTACTTGAAGAACTAGGCGAACGCCTGGTTGGTAAACCTTACATAGCGTTAGCTGAGCTAGTAAAAAATAGCTATGATGCAGATGCTACTAAAGTTACAATTGAGTTAAACCCTGAAAAAAACTGTGTAATAGTCACTGATAATGGGCACGGTATGACTTTTAAAGAGTTTGAAGATTTCTGGATGAGAATTGGCTCAACACACAAACGAAAACAAAGGATTTCAAGAAATTTTGGAAGGTCAATGACTGGCTCGAAAGGTGTTGGTAGACTTGCTGTACAATATTTAGCAAAAAAATTGACTCTTTTTACAACTTCTGAAAAAGATTTGAATTCTAGACTTGAAGCTTATGTTAATTGGGAAGAAGCAGTAAAAGCTGGTGAATTAACTCAGGCAAGTGTTGAATATGAAATTATAACCTCTGAAGAAGGATTCGAAAAAGGTACTCAAATCGTTTTAATGGAATTAAAACATGATTGGTCATCGTCTCTTATTCAAGGACTTGCCCAAGAGATTTGGTGGCTTCAACCACCTTTTAGGAGTCACATAAAAGCTATCGAGGACCTACAGAAAGCATTTGAAATTACGTTTATTTCTTCAGAAAAAGATTATGAAGATGTTTTCAACAAACAAATAAAGGCCATCATGGATATCTGGCATTGCAAACTTGTTGGACGTAATATAAACGGAAAGGTCTCATTATCTTTAGAATATGCTGGAGAGATCCCAAGTAAGATCAATTACACCATTCCTAATTGTGATTTATCTAATGGAGATTTTGAAATAAGAATTTACCATTTAACTCGTAGACAACCTCATCATATCAAAGTAGGAAAAGCTAGAGAGTATTTTAATCAATTTGGAGGGGTTCATGTATATGATGGGGGATTTCATCTACCATATTATGGTGATCCCAGAAACGATTGGTTAATGATTGAATTAGCTCACTCTCATAGATTAACCCTATCACAACTTTTACCAAAAGAATTTCAAATAAAACAAGGTTTACAGTTTCTTCCTACACTTTCACGAATTTTTGGAGCTGTGAATGTAGATACTTCAAAAGAAAAAGGTCTTCATATTTTAATTACTAGGGATAGGCTTCAAGAAAGCGTAGCATTTGACAATCTTGCTTATATGGTCAGATGGGCTTTAGACTACTATTCTTACGTAGAGAGAGTAAGGACTCTCAAGCTTGAAGCTTTAAAGACCAAAACTGAAAAACCAAAACATACTAGTTTTGAAGAAGTCTTAGTTAAATATCAGCCTGAAATACCTGAAAATGTTTATGATGATCTTTACAATGATATTCAAAAAGTAACAAACGAAATCGAATCCGAAGCTGAAGAGATTGCAAAGCGTGTGAGCTTGATGGGGCCTTTAGCAACGGCTGGGATTACATCACTTGCCTATCAGCATGAAACTAAACGACAGTTTTTCACTATTGAAGATATTATTGAGCAATTAGGACAATTAACTTTTGAAACTGAAAACGAAAAAATTCGATCGACTTTGAATGAGCTAAAACAAGCTTTATCGTCATGGTTAGAAAGATCTATGCTGACTAATTCTCTTTTTTCATATTATATTGATTCAGAAAATTTAAGGAATAAAAAAAGATTTCAAGCAAAAAAAATCATAGATGATATAACACAACAAGTAACATCATTAGCTAGAGGAATACCTATAGATACAAGTAAAATTGATGAGGGGTTACTTCTGCCTGAAGCTTCACTTGTTGAGTGGAGTTCAATATTCCAAAATGTTTTCATTAACTCTTTCAATGCAATGATAGATTCAGAAAATAAATTCATCGAAGTAAGTTCAAGAAATATGGATAGAACTATTGAAATTATAGTTCAAAATACAGGAAGTGGTGTAAATCTTAAAGATTCTGAAATTTTATTTGAGCCTTTTGAAAGAAGAGTAGAAATTTCTTCTGAGAGACGGGCTCTCGGATATGGTGGAACAGGACTAGGACTTACTATAGTAAGATTGATTGCATATAATATTGGGTGTAAAGTATCTTTTGTTGAACCTCAAAAAGGATTCAATACTGCATTTTCATTGAAATGGAGAGAATTAGAATGAAAAAGATTCGAATATATGATGATGATAGACGATTAGGAGAAAGATATGCTAAAAAATTAGGAGACTTAGATATTATTAAAACAAACTTTGAAGTAGAATTATTGAAAAATGAAGATTTCAAAGAAGAGATGAAAGTATTAATATCTAGACAAAATATGCTTCGACATAAAGGAGAATGGGATGAAAAAACCTCCAAGTTAGATGAAACATCGATATTCATAATTGATTATGATCTTTTAAAAACAGATCCAAATTCTTTTTTAACTGGTGAAAATATATCTTATCTCACTCGTTGTTTTTCTAAGTGTTCAATAATAATAGGATTGAACCAGTATGGAACCAATACCTTTGATCTTACCTTAAAAGGGCATATAGAATCGTATGCTGATTTAAATATAGGTAGCGAACAACTGGACAACCTTGGACTTTGGGGGGAAGAGAACGCATTATTTAAACCATGGTACTGGCCTCAACTACCAAAATACCTTGAGTCATTTAATAAAAAAATAAAGGATGTTATTGATCATATAGAAGATCCTATTTGTGAAGTTTTGGGAATTGATGATGTAATAGAAACATTTCCAAGAACTGCAAACGAATTCATTGGTGGTGACTCGACTAAAACTTCATTTAAAGAATTTGTAATAAGTTCAGAAAATGGATTACGTAGATTAGATGTGAATCCAACTGATGATATGGTAGGACGAATTGGAGGGGCTCGGGTTTCAAAGTGGTTAGAGAGATTATTGTTACCTGGACAAGATATCTTGGTAGATACTCCACACCTTGTATATAGATACCCCAGTTTATTGAAAGATGATCCTGAAAATATAGAAAGTTGGAATAAAACTACAACCTTCCTAAAAGTTGAAGATTTAGGAATCGATTACGAACGAATTCAAGATTATAAATTTAAACCTAGTTATTGGTTATCAAGACATGCATGGTTTTGGAAAAAACTTTCAGATAACCAAAAAATCAAAGAAGTACTTACTCCTTGGGAAAGAAAAGTAATTAATTTTCGCTTTTGTGAGGATACTTCAAAGTTCCATAGTAAAGAAGAGTGTGCAGAGTTCATAATTGAATCTGACTCACCGTACATTCGAAGATTTTTACTTCGTGAAAATCTAAAAAACGCGAATTACCGTCCAAAAGTCAGACTTCTATAAACTCATCAAGAGTAAGCATTTTTCATAAATGGTGAATTGATGTGCCAGAGAGTTTAAAAAAAGACTTTGAAATAATGTGTCAAGTACTTGAACGGTTGAATGAACTGTCAGAAAAACTCTGGCGAAATGATAAGGATTTAAAAGATGATGAATTAATCTCTTCAACACGAGATAACCATGAATATCTAACATATTTTATTCCCCCTTATAGTGAAGAATCATTTAAAAAATTGATTAAGGAAAATTTAGCAAGTCTTCATTTAGACTTTGAAGAAAATTTTTATCTACCACCACTTGATGCCAATAAGGACTTTATTCCACTACTTGCACTATGTTCCAACTTTAACAATGATACTCCTCAACTTCAATTACGTATTGGAATGTATAGATACATCGATAACAATGATACTAGATTCCAATGTTTTGGTATCCGCTTTGAGAAACATGAAGAATCAAATCATAATTATTACCATGCACAATTTACTAAAAAGCCACATCATCAGAAACATGAGTACTTTGAATGGTTACCTGAACACATACCCTGCATTTTAGTACCCGCAAATAATGCAGTAGAACTTATTTTTAGTATGTTGATCAGTCTTTATGGTACCCGTATTTATAACAAATTCATTAATCCATTAAATATTGACGGAAAATACAAGAGAGTAATAAGATTTCTACCTTTTTCTAAAGTTAGCTAGCTGGAAAGCTTAACATAACATTTTATAAAATTGAATACGTAAAGAGACACTGCAATTAATTTGAAAAGTGATGGATCCATAGTGTTACTTAATTTACGTTAATAATACTCTCTAATGTATGCATATGCTTTTTCGAATAATTCATGTTCTTTATGCAATCCATATTTCATCAATAGCACGCGCGCTATCATACATCTAATCTTGAGATTGGTCTCCTCAAAGAAAAAATGCGTTTTCAGTTGCGCTTAGTATGTTCATTAAATAAGCAGAGATTCAAGTTTTCACTTCAAATCATTATATAATTCTAATTTAAATATGATAACTAAGTTATAGTAGTGATAAGAGTAAATTTCTATTGGTATTTAGATGGTTTCAATCGATTTTTCACTTTAAAAATATCATTATCCTTACTGAGGTATGGCATTGCATGATTTTATGAAGAAATATGAAGATATGAAAGAGGATCTTCAGAGATGGATTTGGAAACATTGTTCTACATGTAATTCGAAAACACAACCTAAGATAGAAATTGGTAGTGGTGCAGGTGGGTATCAAGAATGGATTGTTCTACAGTGTTTAGAATGCAATAATACCAAAAAAATTGTTACTGATTGGTCTCCAATTGTTGATTTCTCTTTAGTAAACGAAATCCCTGATTTAATTCAAGGGGAATATTGTCAATATTTATCAATTAAGAAAAAAGAAGACCACATTTTGTTGAGATGTTGCTCTAATATGTGTCGAGAGTGTTTTGGTAGGATTCCTGAAGCTTGTTATTCTTATCATTACACAAAGATGGATGAGGCTTTAAAAATAAATGATTATGATAATGCTGCTCAGGAAGCAATATCTTCTATGGAACTTTGGAGGAATGAACATCCCAAAGAAGTCCCTCCTCTTGGAACGTATAGATTACTTGAAATAAAACGTAGAGTGTTAAGCAGTGCTGCATTTAGGAAATGGGTTGAAGACAAACTTGTTGAACTTGAATCATTTGAAGATTTTGGTACTGCAGGTTTCATGGCTTTTTGGGTAGCAGAGGTAACTGAAGAACCATATTTTTGGCGTCGTACTTCATCATTATTTGATAAATATGCGCATACGTTGAGTTCAAGTAGTAATGATGAGTCTTGGTTTAGGAAAAGAAAGAACAAACAAAAACTTTTACGAGCAGAGATTATGAGTCTTGAAGCTAGATCTGAGCTAGAAGTCGATAAAAAATCTGAACTTTTAACACTGGCTGGTAATAAATGGTTGGAACTCTATAATATTTCGGGAGGTCCTTTCACTCATCGTGATTTTATATGTTATACTTTTCACCTCAGAAATCGAGCTTTTGCAATTCCGACCGAAGCACCTGCTTTGTACTTAAAGATACACGATTTTTTAATGTCCAAATTGGATCAATTGAGGTTCGATAGAGAAAAAATCTATTATGAAGGACACGCAAGATATTTTCTAGGATTTCACTACCTCTCAAAAACAAATTTCGTAGATGATGATCAAAAAGTTTGCTTACTTGAAAATACTATAAAAGTATTAGAAGAAGCTGTAAAACTACATAAAAAAATTAGATTAGAAGAAAAACGTACTATTGCATCAATACAGTGTGTGAAGGCAATTTTATGCATTGAAAAATTCAAGCATTCAGAAAATTTCGATTTAATTGATGAAGCAATAAAACATTTAGATGATACAAAAAAGTCCAACTTACCAATTAAGACAGCTAAAATCCTTGATGCGTTAATAGGTTCATTTGAAGAAGCTTTATCAGCAATTGAAAATCCTACGCAAGCTTTATTGATAATATCTCGAGCAACTAGAAAATTGAACGATTTTGTAAGGCTTCTTCCTGAATTAAGCATTAGAGATTTACCTATACCTAGGGTGTTTGAAGATAATAGATATTATCTAGACGTGTATCTTGACACCATTAAACAAAATGTAAAGTCATTTGCTGGGAGACAACTTAGTTTCAATAATATAAAAACTGCTTTGGATGGCTTTAAAGCATTAGTAGAGAGACAATTACACCAAGCATTCAAAATTACAGAAAAGCCAAATGAAGAAATTGGTAGATCACTTATTCAAGCTCATTTGAAAGGCGCATTTCCACAAAGAATGTTCCAGTTTCGAGAAGTTAAGGTTTCAAAGGGAAAAAGCGACATTTTACTGATTATGGATAATGAAAAATATCCCTTCGAAGTAAAAATTTGGAGAGGTAAAGAATATTACAAAAAAGGTATGGAACAGATACAATATTATATGGATTATGAAAACGTACCTTACGGATTTTACATAATTTTTGATCCAAGAGTAAGAGATTATCGATCAGATAATGAAATTATTGAATATGACTCCAAACAAATTTATCAACTCTTTATTAGAATTAATTTTAACAAGTCCTAACAATACATTATTCAAGTAGTCACCTTGAAAATTACGAGGTTTTTTCCTTGTATCATTGACTGGATATTGATGACTATATAGCTGGCTAGAATATCGTTCGATCGTGAAATGTTTCTTTAAACCATTACTCCTCTTTTTCTTCTAGGATTTTTGCGTTTATCTGTTTTAGTGTTTCTTTTACTTTGAGGTCTATGGTGTTTCTACTTATACCTGCAAGCTAGCTCTAAAATTTTAATGTAATACTATCCTTTTTTTACTGTGATGACTATTCTTAATTAATAAGATAAACAATTTAGAATGAAATGGGGGTTGGAGTCGTAATTCTTAGTGAAGGGGATTTAATTAAATCAGATATCTTTGATGGATTGGGTGAAGTTAAAAAGTTTGAGGAGAGATCAGGATATTTTCTATTAGAGGTGGTATTAAGAAAGGATAACCAGTTTAAACCCTTTCGTATTTCGAAAGAACAACTTGAACAAATCGAGATTGTAAGTGAAGAGTTATCTTTCTTTGATGATGCTCAAGATTTCTTTTTAATGATTGAAGCTTTACGTATTCGTCTTGCCTATCAATTTGATCCATTATTAGCGGTTAATGTTTCTCAGATTGATCCCCTTCCCCATCAGATTGATGGTGTGTATGATTATGCTTTGAAGTCTCCAAAAGTCAGGTTTCTTATTGGAGATGATGCTGGGGCTGGAAAGACGATCATGGCTGGTTTAGTGATCAAGGAGTTGCAGTATAGGAATATGGCAGATAGGATTTTAATTGTTGTCCCTGGTCATTTGAAGTACCAGTGGCAGAGGGAGTTAAAGGAGAAATTCAATTCATCTTTTGTTTTCGTGGATCGAAGCATGATGGACGCCTATTGGTCTGAGAACGTTTGGGAAGAAAGAAACCAGGTTATCACTACAATAGATTTCTTAAAGCAATCAGATGTTTTAAGAACGATTAGTTCAAGTCAATGGGATTTGGTTGTTGTTGATGAGGCGCATAAATTATCTGCTTGGGCTTATGGTGACAAGATTCAAAAGACGAAGAGATACCTTGCAGGCGAGGTTTTATCCGACCTTTCGACTCATATGCTTTTTCTAACTGCCACTCCACATAGAGGCAATGAAGAAAACTTTAGGCTGTTTTTAGATCTCTTAAGACCAGGATTCTTCTCAAAAATTGAGTTACTGGAGGAATCGATTCAAAGAAGAGAAAACCCACTGTTTGTACGTAGGCTTAAAGAGGATATGAAAGATTTCAAAGGGAATAAGTTATTTCCCCCTCGTCATATCAGAACGGTAGAGTTCAGGCTTACTGAAGAAGAGAAAGATCTCTACTATAGCGTGACCCAATATGTGAGATATTACTTCAACAGAGCTCAGAAGAAACGTAACATTTCCTTTGCTATGATGGTTCTTCAAAGGAGGTTAACTTCTAGTATTGACTCCATTCTTGAATCTTTGAAACGTAGGAAAGAGCGGATGGAGGAGTTATTGGAACTTCCTGGTAAGATCAGGGAACGACAACTCGAGTATGAAGAGATTAAAGACATTACTGAAGAAGAACTAGAGGATATGGAGGAGGAAAGGCGTTGGGAGATAGAGGAAAAACTAACAAATCTCACAATAGCTGAAAATCTTGACGATGTGAAGAAGGAGATTTCTCAATTAGTTGATTTGATAGGCAAGGCTGAGTTAGTTAAACAAAAAGAGATCGAGAGCAAGTTGGTGAGTCTAAGAGATAAAGTACTCACAAATTTGGGTGACAACAAACTCTTGATTTTTACACAGTTCAAAGACACCCTTGATTATTTAACTTCCAAGCTTAGAAAGTGGGGATACAGCGTATGTACAATACATGGTAGTATGAGAATGCCTGACAGGATAACTGCGGAAAAGGAGTTTCAACACGAGTCGCAGATAATGGTGGCTACTGAAGCAGCTGGTGAAGGTATCAATCTTCAATTTTGCTCATGGATGGTCAACTACGATATACCTTGGAACCCCAATAGATTAGAGCAGAGAATGGGTAGGATCCATAGGTATGGTCAGAAAAAAGAAGTCTTCATATGGAATATGGTAAGTGGAGATACTATAGAAGGGCGAATTCTACATAGGCTTTTCTCAAAGATGGAGTCAATGGCAATAGCTTTAGGTTCAGATAAAGTGTTTGATGTAATAGGCAGAGTCTTACCCGAGACTGATTTTGAGCAATTCTTCAAGGATGCTATTTTCAATCAAAGAAGGATTGAAGAGATCTATGAATACATGGATAAACTTGATGAAGAACAAGTACAAACCACTTTAGAACGTTTTTTCAAAACAGGACTAGCAACACGTCACATCGATTATACTGGATTATTAAGAAAGTCAAATGAAGCTGATGAAAACAGGCTAGTTCCAGAATACATTCAAGATTACTTCCTTCGAGCTTTTGATAAGATAGGTGGAAGGGCTCATAAGATTAGAAATTATTGGCGAATTGACTTTATCCCCCTCCTTCTACGTCAATTTAATGATAATTATAGCTTTAAAACACGTTACGGCAAGATTGAAAGATTGTACAGTCGTACTACATTTTATAAAGAAATTGCAAGAGAAAATAGAGAATACGAGTATATTGCTCCAGGTCACCCCTTACTAGAAGCGGTGAATGAGAAGATTTTAGATGAGAACTTCAAAGGCCAACGTTATGCGGTGTTTGAGGATGAACATGGTGGCAAACATGGTGTTCAATGGTTTTTTGAAGGCGAGGTTTTAGATGGTGCTGGAAATTCAGCGGGAAAAAGGATGTTTTGTGTATACCAAGATGTGAATGGAGGTCTTCAAGAAATAAATTCGTCCATATTATGGGACCTAAAACCGATGCCTCCAGACAAGATAGATAAAGAGTGTGAAGCACTCCTCAAACATAAAAATGACATTGAAGAGTACACAGTAAATGAGATTCTGTTCCCATATAAGACCAAGATTGAAGAAATTAGGTTAAGAGAAAGTCAGATTAAAAAGAGATATGGTCTTCGTTCCCTCGATTACCTTATTCAAGAATCTGCGCATAGACTATTAGAGTACCAACAAAAGCAGGAAGAAAACTATGATATGTCAATGCCAATTCTGAATGAGACAAGGAGGAAAGATAGACTCGAACAGAAACGACAAGATCTTGAAAAGGAAATAAGATTAGAGAAAAACATCACGATTACAGAACCAAGAATACTCGGAGCTGCAATTGTAATACCACCATCAAGAAAAGCTGAACCTAAACCTATGTTTTCAAGTAAAGAAGTCGAACAAGCAGGTATGGAAGTGGCTATTGGCTTTGAAACTCAAACAGGATGGATTCCTCAAAATGTTTCTGATGATAATCTCGGGTTTGACATACGATCTACTAAATACGATGTAAATGGAGTTTTTCAAGCAATAAGGTATATTGAAGTAAAAGCAAGAGCACGTTCAGGTGCTGTTCACATCTCAGCTAACGAGTGGAAGAAAGCAAAAAGATTTGGAGAAAATTATTGGCTTTACATAATTACATACGCAAAAACCGATAGTTCAAAATTGACTAGAATAAAAAATCCTGCAGACCAATTTATGATAAATGAAGACATCTATTCAACAGGGTATATGATACCTGAAGAAAATTGGACAAAATTTGAAGGAAAAGATGAAAAAAATTGAAAAGACGATACATAGAATACGATCTGCCGTTACAAGACATCTCACATTTTTCTGCAATTGAAAGAAATGACAGGTTTGGTCACCCTTCAACGTTACATATCTGGTGGGCGAGGAAACCACTTTCGGCATCCAGAGCTATGATACTAGCTTCATTACTTGATCTCCCTGACTCTACAAGAGAACGGAGAAGGATTGATAACACGATCATAAGTATTAGTCCATGGAATTTGAGTAGCAATCAAAAAATGGTGGCTCTAAAAAGAGCCCAAACAATGATTAAAGAACAGTGGAGTGATCCTCCAAAGGTTCTCGACCCGTTTGCGGGAGGTGGCTCTATACCTCTAGAAGCCCTAAGATTAGGTTGTGATGTTTACTCTAGTGACTATAATCCAGTTGCAGTTTTTATCCAGAAAGCCACATTAGAGTGGCCTTTAACCTATGGTAAGGTTATTCCAACACCATATGAAGAAAAACAACTCAGACTCGAAGGAATAACAGAAGTAAATCTACTACATCTTCTTGTAGAAAAATGGTCTAAGAAAGTCTTAGAAGATGCTAAAGACGAAATTGAACAATTCTACCCAAAAGAACCAAGTGGACATATCCCAATTGGATATTTATGGGCACGTACTATTCAATGCCAAAATCCTAGTTGTGGCAAAGAAATACCACTAATTACAAGTTATTGGTTGGCCAGATTTCGAGGGAGAAGAAGCTCAGAATCAGTTGCTTTCAAACCTGAAATCAACAAGGTCGATGAACTTACATTCTCGATTCGAATAGGAAGCGAAATTGACTTTGACCCTTTGGAAGGAATCATGTCTTATGGTAAAGCTAGATGTCCCTTTTGCAGACAAGTAACTAATACAACTTCAATTGCCAAATTGGCGTTAGAAGGAAAAATGGGTGAAAGACTTCTAGTTGTTATTTCAAACAAACCTGATCAGAAAGGAAAGAAGTATCGAATTGCAACAGAAAAAGATATTTGTGATTATGAGAGAGCGAAGGCACATCTCCAAGAAAAGACTTTGAACTGGAGTTTGCTTGAGAGTCCATTACCTGAAGAACTATTGACTACTCCAGGGGGCAATGTCGTTCAAAACGGTACGGAGCCATTTTTCGTTCATATGCAACAAGTCAATTACAATATGTCTCGTTTCAAAGACTTGTTTAATGGTAGACAATTATTAGCCCTACTGACGTTTATTGACAAGATTAAGGGCAATTATAAGAGTATCCTTGATGAGTGCGTAAAGTTAGCACATAATATTGAAGACATAAATGGTGATGAACTCGCAAAAGTAGTAGCGGGATATCTGGCTATCATGGTAGACCGACTGGCTGATTTTGCATCATCATTGTGTTTACTTAATACCACAGGTGGCAGAGGAGTTGTTCATACATTTAGTAGAACAGCTCTGCCAATGGCTTGGACTTTCTGCGAAACCAATGTATTCAATCCAGAAGGAGCTAGCTGGCCAATAGCTATAGAAAGAACTCTTATGGTCTTACAAAAACTCACATTTCGAACGGGAGGCTCGATAACCTGCAGACAAAATTCAGCTACTTCTTTACCGTATCCTAATAACTTCTTTGATATTACTATTACAGATCCACCCTACTATGATAATATTCCGTATGCTGATCTTTCTGACTTCTTTTATGTTTGGTTAAAAAGATCTGTAGGTGACTTATTTCCCGATCTTTTCAAGACACCGTTAGTACCACGATATGAGGAGTGTATTCAGAATGATTCCTTGACACGACGGATGAAGAACATTGGAGAATTATCGAAATATTCAACAATAAAAGATAAAGGTTACTTCGAAAAGACTCTAACTAGAAGCTTTGCTGAAATTTACCGCACATTAAAGCCCGATGGTATAGCTGTCATTATTTATGCTCACAAAACCACAACGGGATGGGAAGTCATGCTTAATTCACTAGTTAACTCAGGTTTTGTCGTGACAGCCTCTTGGCCACTTCATACGGAAATGAGTGGGAGGATGAGGGCTCAAACATCAGCAGCACTCGCATCTTCTATCTATGTAGTATGTAGAAAAACGAAACGTGAAGACATAGGATTCTATAACGATGTACAGCCAAAAATTAGTAAAGAGGTGAAGAAGAAACTCCAACAGTTCTGGAACCAAGGGATAGCGGGTGGTGACTTCTTCATTTCAGCTATCGGACCAGGAATGGAAGTGTTTAGTAGGTATGAAAGAATAGAAACATATTCAGGAAAAGAAGTATTAGTTACAGATCTTCTTACTTTCATCCGATCAGTTGTTACTGAGTTCATTATTAACCGTCTTCTCAAAGATGCTTCTCCTTCAAGAATTGATCGTGAATCCCAATTTTATCTTGCATACAGATGGACGTATCTTAATAATAGTGTAGAGTTTGATGATGCTCGGAAACTGGCAAGCGCTATGGG
>JAEOTM010000100.1 GCA_016839815.1 Candidatus Hodarchaeota archaeon | reverse complement strand
TAGAAACTATTATCAATAACACATATTTAGGATCTAGATTTTCTAAATCAATAGTTAGATCTATGCCTTCAGATAGAATAATTGTCAGAACTAGTAATACAGTAATAACTGAACCTCCCATAAATTGTGGTGTTTTCTTTTTCAGGTATTTTCTCCATGTTAAATGGGATACTTTGTCAACGATACTCATTATTCTCATCACTATGGTTTGATTCTGATGTAGTCTGAAAGTACGGTTCTCTTCTTAAAAAAATTAGTAAATAAAAAAGTTAGAGTTTAGCATAATCCTTATGGGGTATCCCGTTTAGCATCTTTTGAATAAAGGAGGACGAAGTAATATTGACTATTGAGATACGAGAGTCGACAAAACACGATTTCCAAGCGATTGGAAAGATTTTTCTCGAAGCAGCATCTTTCCATGAACAAGTGGATTCAATCTTTACTGTAGCGAGTTTAGCTGAACAAATTTTCAGTGAATATATGGAAAAGATATCTTACCAGTCGGATGTAAAAATCTATGTGGCGATATTCAATGGAGAAGTCATTGGTTACTGTGTAGGACAACTAATTGAAAAATCTCCCATTTTTCAAGTAAGAAAGATCGGCATGATTGATAATATTGCCGTAAAAAAAGATTATAAACGACAGGGAGTAGCTAAATTGTTATTTAACCAAATTAAAGCCTGGTTCATCTCACATCAAGTAAGCCATATCGAACTTACCGCTGCGACAAATAATGCTCAATCACTCGGTTTTTGGAAAAAAATGGGAGGAAAAGAATTTATGAAAAGAATAATGATTAAGCTCTAAAGGTTAATAATTCTATTTAATTAGAAAAATATGTCTGGTGAAGTATTATATATTCACCAGTTAGGAGAGGATTTGGTCAACTTCGGGACGGGTGAGGACATAAAGACTGAAAATTCCAAAAATTGTACCAAATGGCATGGCTAACAAACTTAGAACACTGATTAAGATGGAACCAGAATGGCCATTTCTTTGGTAATTCATTAACCGTTTACCGTTGACAATACTGAGAATGGCAAAAGCCAAAATGAAGAGGGCCACAAATCCAAGGACTATCATGACAAACAGGGCAATACCATAGGAATGATCCATTGATCCTGCAGGTATGTGTGTCATTCCATCAAATAGATCAGGCCTTGTTTCATCCGAAAGAAGCATAGGCATTAATGCAGCAACGAGAACGAGGATTCCAGTAATAAACAATGCAAATACTCCGAAAACGATTTCTATTACTCCAATAACTTTTACATATCCTCGGTATTCATGAAGACGTGATTTTGGGTTGTGATACACCGAGGGTATAGGTTTTGAAAACTTCGATCCACATTCCTGGCAAAAGAGATCTCCGCTTGCTCCAATGGATCCACAATTTTGACAAACAATTTTTGACATAGCAGGGTTCAACTACCAATATTTATTGTTCTGTATTATTCCATTTTTTGGACATATTTAATAATTGAGAATGTGGCGAAGTTGTTGATATTACACGAATGATGAAAGCCTTAAAATGTCTGTAGAAACTCCATTCATGATAATAGCTAAGAATACTAGTCAAATACTAAAAAATGGATGATTTTTATCTTTGAACTGCCGTATAATGTCAATTTTTATTAGATTTCTATTTCCACTGAACTTCTTTTTTGTTGCTCTGCTTTAGATGCCAATCGTGCTCGTGCTTGAGCCCAAGTCCGTAATGAAGAAATCTCTTCTTTCATTAAACGGGATAGAGGGACCATATCCTCTAAGGCATTCATTATATCTGTTGTTTCGACTTCTCGATCCTCAGAAAAGGCCTCAAACATTGCAGTAACAATTGTTTGCTCAATTTCTGCTCCTGAATACCCCTTACTTAATCCAACAAGAGTGCGCAGATCGAAGTTTTCAATTTCTCTGTTACGTTTCTTGATGTGAATCGAGAAAATATCCTCTCGCTCCTTGGGAGAAGGTAAGTCTAAAAAGAATATTTCATCAAATCTACCTTTTCGCATAAGCTCGGGCGGTAATTGGTTAACATTATTAGCTGTGGTAATAACAAAAACGGGTTTTTTCTTTTCTTGTAACCATGTAATAAACGTTCCAAAGACACGACTTGTTGTCCCTGCATCAGTGAGATTACTTGACTGCACTCCAGCAAATCCCTTCTCGATTTCATCAATCCAAAGAATTGAAGGTGAGACTGATTCAGCAGTTTTGATAGCATTCCGAATATTACGTTCACTTTCTCCAACAACTCCACCAAAAACTTTACCAACATCAAACCGTAATAACGGTAATTTCCATAAAGAGGCGACCGCTTGAGCGGTGAGAGATTTTCCTGTTCCTGGTATACCAATCAACATTAATCCTGAAGGAAAAGGAAGTCCATAATCACGTGCTTTTTCTGTAAATCCACGATTACGGATGGATAACCAGTCTTTTAAATGCTCTAAACCACCAATATTGTCAAAGTGTTCTTGAGAATGATAATACTCCAAAATTCCTGATTTGCGAATAATCTGTTCTTTTTCTTGGATTATAATAGCTGGATCAAAACGTTTTACTTCTACAAGAGATTTTGCAAAAACATTCTCAGCTTCATCAACTGTTAAACCAAGTGCTGATTTTAAGACTGCTTCTCTTTCTTCTTCTGTTAAACTAACACAAACTTTGGGATTCGTTTTTAATGGCTCAATAATTCCTTCAAGAACTGTATCCAATAGTTCTAAAGTTGGAAAATCAAAATCCACCACATTAATCATCTTTTCCAATTCAATAGGAACTTCTAACACTGGAGAAACAAGAATACATGTTTTCTTCAGATTATTCAGGTGAATTTTCAGATCACGAAGTTTTCGAACTACAACTGGATCCTTCATGAAAGGATGAAAATCCCTTAACATGAATATTGCTGGTCTTTGATAATCAGTAATATAGGTTAATGCAGCAAAGGGGTCTACCGCTTCACCATCCAATTTCTTACCAGAAAAATCAGAAAATCCTTCAGTCGTACTCCAGATGATTAAATGTTTTTCTGATTCTACTGCAAGTGTGTTTAGCATAACAGCTACTCTTTCTTCTTCCCAGGTAGTGATGTAGATTAAGGGGTAGCGTGCCCGAATTAGGATATCGACTTTCCTCTGTTGATCTTCATTTACTTGTTGCATCGTGATCACCAGTAAAAATAAATGCTTATCTACGTGCTGTGACTCTAGTAGTGGTATCTACGGGATGTTCGTAGTAATCTCTTTTAAAATCACGTTTGGTTACTTCACCAAGGGCCTCATCAAGAAATTTTGTTGTTTCAGTGCAGGACTTCCCCTTTACTCCATTCACTGTATAAGATATATTTCCCTTTTCATCAATGGTTATTTCTAGTTCAATATTTTTTGCACTCATCTACCGACCCATCCTCGTTTAACAACTAACAATTTGATCTCGCCCACATCGTTAATATATCTTGATCGAATACGATAACCCTTTTTTCTAAGCTCTACCAACACTTTGGTGACAGAGTATTCCTTTTGGATTTCATTAGCAAATTCCCTTCGATTCTTACCAATTGCAGCTGCAGCTCCATACCAGTCAGCTAGGATCTGATAAGACGAGTGTTTTCCTCTTACAAAGCCAACGTCAAAATCTCCGTTCGTTTTAACAACAATATCCCCTTTTCGGGTTCTTTGATTATAGCCTCGAATTGTAGAGTTTTCTTCTACGTTATAATGTAGATTTTCGAGAGTTTTTAATAAGCAGCTCCGATCTGTAATTTTTGTTTTCAGTTTAGTAAAATGAGACATATTATTTTCTCCTCTAATTGTTACGATCTTAGAGGAGGTAAGAGGTATTGATAAGTACAGAGAGGCACTGAGTTAGGAGCATGAGTGAGATTTTTTTCTCAAGACAGTTTTTATCTCATTTAGAAATCTTTCTAATGTGCAAATACCAGAAGACGTGTTAATATCAATTTAGTATGACATATTATTCCATGTAACATGGAGTACAAACCTTAAATTATTCTGTAAATCCTTTTTTAGTCGATACTTGTCATTTTCACTTACCTCTCCCTCTGATGGCACACTTGGGGCCCATGATCCTCCCCTTGCCACCCACTCCAGCATATATGTTAGAAGTATTTAAATGCAAGCGAAATAGAATCACTAGATAATTTATTGACAAAAGTATCCATGTAACGAGGATCCAATGGAGAAAATACCTCTTGAGTAGTCAGAAGCGAGATAATAAAGGGAGATTCATCTCAGAAAATCCTAGAAAAATAGTGATTAGAGTGACGGTTGAAGAGAAACAATTGATTGAAAAATTTCGACAAATTACTCCCTCAAAAAACACGGAGAGTAATCAATCGTTTAGAGAACTCCAAGCTCTTATTCGGAAACGAGTAGATAATATAGAATTTTAATCGTAGAGAGAAAATCACTCTTTAAATGAGAAACTGAACAGGTTGAGGGAGAATCCCTAATTTTTTTAACTGATCATGGTTTAGTATTGATGATTTACGCTGGTAGGGAGGATAGAATAAAAATAATGCTGTCCTAAGGAGGTTTTAGTTTGAAATTATAGATATTTTAAAGAACTGAATTCACAACCGAAAGTGAGAGTCTCATTTTCGGAAATTCCAGGATTTATATTTCATTTACAGGATTTTTCTTGGGAGCTTATAAAGAAATTATCAGTAGGCATCAGTAAAAATCACAAATACAATTTATATTGTATTATACTGACAACTGGGGGAGCTTTCGGGAAAATTGACACCTCTAGGGTAAAAAAACCTTATTTGTCAATTTTCTGAAAGGAGGTAATTAAAAGCTGGAATAGATTTTTAAAAAATATGGGATCTGCTTTTATTCCTGGACTTAAATTAAGTAAAATCTTCTTTATAGAAGCGGTTAAACCACTTTTAGATAAATATTATCCCACATTACAGTATGATGCGTCCTTAATAGGTTCTGGGTCTGAGGTACTCGGATATGATGATCCAATATCATCCGACCATCACTGGGGTCCTCGTCTCCAACTATTTCTTTCAGAAATTGATTATAAAAATCTCAGAAATGAGATAGACTTTTTTTTACGTGAGAAGTTACCGTATTCAATTAAGGGTTTTTCAACGCATTGGACTGACCCTGATCCGAATGATTCTGGGAATCAGTTTCTAGCACCGAAATCAAGTGGTTCAGTAAATCATCGTGTAGACATATTTAGTGTTCGTGCTTATTTTAAAAAAGTTTTAAACATAAATAGTACCGATATTACTGATATAGATTGGTTAGTACTCCCTGAACAGAGATTACTCGAGTTTACATCGGGTGAGGTGTACCATCATACTCTTGGCAATTTAACTCAAGCACGAAAATTCTTCTCTTATTACCCCGAAAATGTCTGGTATTTCAAATTAATGTCTGAATGGGATCACATTGCTGAGGAAATAGCATTCGTTGGTCGAATAGGAATTAGAAAAGATGAATTAGGGTCTAAACTTGTTACAGCTCGACTTGTGAGGTATATTGTTAGACTTGCTTATATTCTAAATAAAAAATATGTCCCCTATTCCAAATGGTATGGATATGCATTTACTTTGTTACCTATTGCCACCGAGCTTCAACCTATTTTACTTGAAGTTCTTAACCACAATAATTGGAGAAAACGTGAGGAATTATTAGCTAAAGCTTATCTCATACTTCTGAACTATATGAATTCGCTTCAAATAACACCTAGAATTGAACTTCAACCGATTCAATATCATTCACGTGACCAAATCGTTGTTGATGTACACTCAATTATCAGAGAGTTAAAAAAACTGATAAAGCCTCCATTAGATAAAATAAAATATCCCATTGGTTCAATCGATCAATATATTGTCGATACACATATTTTAACAGATTCAGAAATTTCCCATAAATTAAAGCATATCTACTTCTAAAGCTCTTTTTCAGTCTTATTTTTAGTTTATCTTAATTTTAATCCACTTTAGAGTTCAAACTATTTGAAAGGAAAAAATATTAATAAAATCTTGGTCTTTTGCGGTTTTGAATTACCATTGAATAGCAGATATGATATCAAGCTCATTTTCATCTTTATACAACGATTACTCTGATAAAGTTAGATTTTTAAAATCCGCTTCTATTCTCTAAGGGAGTGATAAAATTATGATTTCACGAAAATTGAATATATTTTTGTTTGTTTTGGGATTACTGCTTATTTCGTCCGTTTTTTTGCCTAGTAAAGGAACTATAAAACAGATTTCATCCTCAGTTCCCATACCCTCTGTGGGATTGAGTGGTACGTGGGTATCTGATGCTGGGTATAACGAGACTTTTGAAATCGTTAATGAAAACGCAACCCACTTTATTTGCGAGTTTTATCCGAATTCAACTTCCTCAATGCTTTCAGCTGTAAGTAAAGACATTTGGATCGATTATACATTTCAAATGGATAGTTTTGGAGGTTGGGCAGGATGGATCAGTGTTGATGGACTTACTATCGGAGAAAACATTACTTTAGGAACAGAAACTTACCAGATAGTTGGTGTAGATAATTTTAGTATTCCATTAGGAACATATCCAGTATTTATTGCCAATGCGACTGATGGTCGTTCGTATTTATACCATACACAAACAGGGCTCTTAATGGGTTACCATAATTATCAAGCTCCAGGAGGTGAATTTCATTATCTTCTCTCAACAAATGGTGATTTAACCTCAGAATCTGATGAGCTAGTCATTCCATTTGTAGGATTTAGAGCTGTTTATCTTTATACTGATGAAAATGGAACCATTCTCCTTAATGAGACTATGTTAGTAACTGGTGAAAATTCCACCCATTATTTTGCTAATATGTATACAGATGGAACGATAGTTGATAATTCCTTCATTTCGAAATTTATTTGGAAAGATCGAGTATATATGTGGACATACGTTTCTTATGGTATGAACTTGGGTTGGCCTCTCTGGATCAATGTAACTGGAATAAATCTTGGTGAGAATGTTTCACTTGGGACGGAAAGCTTTCAAGTCGTTGACAGGCTTCATATGACCGTGCCAGTTGGAACTTTTGAGGTTTGGAGTGTTTCAAGACCCCTCGAAAACACTTCCTATTGGTACGATGTTCAAACGGGTTTGCTTATCGCTTATGCTTTTGAGGATGAATACCACTTCCTTGACACAACTAATGCAATTGATCAGACGACGACTACTGTAATTTCCACGGTCGAAACTACCCCTCCTACTGAAACTACCACACCTGGAAATATTACAACTGCAATCACGACTACTGGACCAGAATCAACCGATCCCATGGTAGAGAATACTACCACTACATCTAAAGATGAGACATCAAATATTGATCCAGACACTACAACCCAAGAGGATGAAAGTACCTCTACAACTCCTTCTATCTCACCCGGATTCTCTCTTCCTATTGTACTAGTTACATTTGGGATATTTAGCTGGATTCTTACTCAGAAAAAGAAGTAGAATAATATCCCAATTTCTCTTTCTTTTTTCCTATTGGAAGAAAGTTATCTGATATTTTGGAATTTAATATGAATTTCAGAATGTAAAGTATCAATTATAAATTGAGAATGTTCATATCGGTGCACAGACCATGATGGAGATTGTGTTAATATACTAGATTCCAAGAGTGCTAAATCCTTTTTTGTTATTTCGATTCCTATTAATTTCACCTTTGGGGGAACCTCTTCATTCTTCATTTTTCTTGTTATTATTTGACTTAAGTGGAACCAGTAAATACTTGCCGAAGGTAGATACCGTACAAGCGTACTTAACTTAGAGATCTTTACCTTCTTGCATTCAATCCAGATATCAACTTCAGAGGTCACTTCTCTCGGATTTTCAGGTTTTTTGAAACTCACAAGATCAGGCTTAAAATCCCGATATCGGAAACTTGGTTCAATAATTAACCTTTTCTGAGTTTTATAAAAGTAAAGAAAGGCGAGAAGCTTTAGAACAATATGCAATAATGACTCTGTTTTTCCTTTTTCCATAATTACAACTTCTTGATGAGTTAATCCATTATTAAGGAAAAATTCTAACCTTATCTTTAGTTTTAAAGGAATTGACAAAGAGAATCAACAAAAAAATCTTCTAATTCCGACTAGAGGATGACTCCCAAAATCTCTTTGATAATTTTTGCCGCGGTATATCCCGTAATTTTTGAACTATCATGTTGTGGGTTGATTTCGACAATATCAGCAAAGTGTATTGGTAATCCTACGAATTCGTGTATTAGATCAATGATATCAGAGGTTGATAAACCCCCAGGTTCAGGACACCCGACACCTGGCGCATGAGCAGGATCTAAAACATCCAAGTCTATTGATAGGTATATCTGATCCAAATGACTCAATTTCTCTCTTACTTGTGTTCCGAGAGACTCAATTCCTAAACTATGAACTTCTTTTCTGGTAAAAACTAGAAGATCATTTTCTTTAGAAAATTTCCTTTGTTCTTGTGTAGAGGCTCTAATTCCAATTTGAACTATATTCTGAGGGTTTATTTCAGTGTGTTCTAATACTCTTTGTAATACACAGGCATGAGAATATCTGTCCCCCTCATAGCTGATATAAAGATCTGGGTGAGCGTCGAAATATATTATTCCAACGTTTTTGGGTTTTAGTGCATGTAAACACAGATAAGTTATTAGATGATCTCCCCCTAAAAACACAATCGGGATATTTTCCCTATATTCGCGTAAGAGGTTAGTAATATCGTCAATGATTGTGCTCATGTCCATAGTTTCTGCGTCTACATTTCCAAGATCTATTATATTCCACCGTTGGGTTAAATCTACTCCTGTTTCAGTAAAGCTGTTGTAAAGTTTGGAAGATGTAGCCTCTCTAATATAATCAGGTCCTGCTAAGGAACCTAGTCTATAAGATGATGATGCATCCCAAGAAATTCCAAGGATAAGTAACTCTTGAGCATTTCTATTGGAATTATTCGTTAGATTGAAAAAATTACTCATAGACTCACTAAAGTGGACTCCAACTTATTTTGATTTCGTTATCGAGATTATTAAGAATATGAGGTATTTCAATAAATCAGGATAGATAGTC
>JAEOTM010000099.1 GCA_016839815.1 Candidatus Hodarchaeota archaeon | reverse complement strand
TTACAATCCTATTATCTGTTCTTACACTTGATTTTTATGCCAATGTTACGGAGAATGTTGTGCAAGATTTTGGGTTTGAGGAGGAGGATCATTCAAGTTGGAATACATCCGCGGTAAGTTTTGGTCCTCCAGCTGCAAATGGATCAAATTCTGCCGAAATAGCTCCTGGTGGATATGTTGCACAAACTCTTGAGAATATCCCTGTAAAAGACATAGCATCATTCACATTTTGGGTCTTGGATGTAAATAACAGCACATTTGAAATTATCGTTTCCTATACAGACGACACAACAAGCATAAACTCGTATTCCTTAAGCGATACAGCTTCATGGGTTCAAAAAAACATTACAAATCTCGATATCGATAAATCAGTAAACAAATTTAATATTACGAATACAGGGATATCGACTAACATTAATATAGACACGATAGATATTTCTAGTACAGCGATTCCAAACATTGCCCCTATTCCCGAAAGTTCTGATGATACAGGTGGAATTGCATATGGGGCTATTATGACAACGCTTTTTTATGTCGCGATAATAACGATTAGTGGCTTTGTCGTGCTCTTCATCATTAAAAAAGGGTTAATGATGTTACTATCTTACTTCTATGCCTTTATTATGGGAATAAGCTGGTTTACTTTTGGGTTGTTTTATGGTAGTATAATTCTGACTCAACTAATTATTTTACTTAATGACATCTGGGAGGGAATACCAGCATTCGCACAGAATTTTATTCTATTCCTCTTTGAAACACCAATATTTCCAGGGGGGCCAATATTAATTGAAGCCCTTTTGTATCTCATTGCTGCTCTTCTTGGGATAATTGGCACTGTTTCATTTGCTGTTAAGTCGTTCAAGAGAATTTGGGTTCGTAACTTAATGATGATATTTTTTGGGCCAATGATAGGATCTATGCTAGCTATTCACTTTGGTCTTTTGACAGTGTTTTTGGTGTTAATTGGATTATCATTATATGACATCTATGCCGTTTTCAGAGGACCACTCAAAGGAATAATCGATGAAAGCCGAGAAAATGCCAAGGATATGGAATATCAGATCGAGGAGGAAGAGATCGATATGAGTGAAGTGGAACTAGTACCCCTCATGCCAGCATTACCGGTCTATTCAACTCCCCTAATAAGTATCGGATTGGGGGACTTTGCTTTCTTTAGTATGTTTATCAGTGCGGCTGTAGTTATTAGTACCGAATTATATAGCATAATACCGTTGATTATGGCAACGATTGGTCTCCTGGGAGGAGCATACTACACATTTCAATATTTAAAAGAAGAACGCGCACTTCCAGGATTACCATTACCCATCTTTGGAGGGATTGGATTGATGGTGCTAGGATTAGTATTCCTAATGATTGTCGAAGGAACTTCTGTTGAAGCTATTCTCAATCTATTTGGGTAAGAAAGTCAAATCTAAATAAGATTTCCTCTGTTTTTCATGATTAAAAGAGAAAAGAGAAGAAGAAAAGAAGTAGTTGTTGGAAAAAAGATAAGAAAAAGAATGAAATTGGATTACATGGCAACCAGAGCTTCACGTTCAAGCTGTACAAGATATTCATTAATCTTAGTTTCAATATCGATCCCTAATTGACCCGCGAGGATAATGGAGTTAAGAAAGACGGTAAGAATTTCTTCGGCAACTTGTTCGTTGTTTAATAGTGTCGGATCCATAGCTTTTTTCAAAGAAGCCACTAATTCAGGATTGAAGAAGGGAGACTTGTTATTATAACTGCCAGTAAAGTGGTTGAGAAGGGTTTTCACTCGATCTTGGATTTCACTTACACTCATGTAATATTGCATACGGGTATCACCAATTAGGAATTTGTATTTCAAGACTAATTATGAAACTAATAATATATTAACCTTTTCTGGAAATAGATAGAAGGGAAAAACGTTCATACTTACATCCGTAATCCGAATAGTTCTTAATTTTGTCGAATTTTTCGAATTATCGACTGGAAACAATCGGGGGGCGGTGTTCGATTTTCCGACTTTATTCACCTTTCAGCTAATACTCGTTTATCTGACTTTTATATAGGAACAGAGGTTTTTCTCAAAATAGAACTTGAGATATTACTATTTTAGTCGGTTGATATTGTCTCAAAGAGGGCACTTTATCTAGCCATAATAGGAGATGGTTTCTTCCAGTCGAAGCTCGTCTTTTTATCAAACTGCTGACTCTTTCTTTCTAGTTATCTCATCTGGATTATTTTACGACACAGAGTTTTCTTCCTATTTCATTCTCAGATACATATAATAACAAGTTAATTTTTCCTTCTGAATTTTACCAAGATCACAAATGCCAGTATTAGCATAAATACTATGAATCCAGCTGTGGAAGAAGTAGTTGGCTGATCCACCGAAGTAACTGGTTCCTGAGTAGTAGTTTCTGTGAATATCTCTCTCATTTTATACTGGTGATTGCCTAGTGTAAGTTCCTCCATAAGATCGAATTCAATTAGGGTGGTAAAGTTATGGTTGTACCATAAATAGACTTTTAAATTTACAGGATCAAATATATTACTGTATTTTGTAGCATAAGTTCCTGTTTGATGAGTAGCTGCAAGAATGTCCTTTACCGCCTCAATGGTGAGATTCTCAGATGAAGAAAGCACGTCAAGCATTTCGGTTGCTGTGTCATAGCGTTGACAGCTGTATGAATATCCAGTATAATTGACATTAAAATTTGTTGAAACTAAATAACTACTGTTTATTTTTCGTGTAAAAGCAAGTTCCTTATCTAATCCAGAAGATACTACGACAGCATTACCATCCGCATCTGCATACTGAATCTGGTAATTCATTCTACTTCCCCAGTTATAGGAAAGGGATGTCTCAATTACTTCGGAGATATTTGCGCACGTATCCATAATATATATTCCTACCCACTTGGTGAGGGAAGGTAATTCGGGGTGGGGGTTTAACTCACCAGAAGATAGAGCGTTTCCATCATAGCATAATCCCTTGACATTCATACCTCCTTGTGGAAAGAAATCATCAAATCCCAAGTACACTCCCCCGTACTGATTCTGATTGGAGGTTTTAAACCAAATATAAGTTTCAGGATTACTCCAATCCTCATTATTACCAAAATAGACTGTATCATTATGTGAAATTGTAAAGATAGTACACGCAAGAGCGGAATGAATAGTAATAATCATAAGAAAGACTATTGTGGTCAGGCAGAGGATTTTTTTGTTTATTTGACACATACTATTAAATCGAAATGAAACTTTATAAGATATCAGATAACGACAAACTAATTCTTTACTTTTAGCCTAGGTCAGAAAATTAACAATTAACGACCCAGTAATTAGGAATAATACACCCATGGTATATTTCCTGGTTTTATGAATATATGCAATGTCATCATGGTGTTTTAGAAGTTTGAAGATGGGTATTAACACGATTATAATGAATACATCTACTACCAAGAAAAGCAGTTCAAAAAAGTTTCCTGTGGTTAATAAAATGCCATAGTATAAGCTCATACCTAGTAAATAGAGACTAATTACTAGTATAGCGGTTTTTTGTGTTCCGTATCTGACTGGGATGGTATTTTTCTTATTTTTTCTATCCCCTTCTACATCAGCTATGTCCTTATGCATTTCAAAGGCAACCACTATGATGAATATTAACAGGAAAAATAATAAAATATCTGTAGATATTTCATCTGGGTTCCTTGCAAATACACCAACTATTAATGCCGATGAAATGCCGAATGAGGTAATAATATTCTTTACTAACAGTATATTTTTAAGATTCCAAGAGTAAAGTAGGGATAAAATTGTTACACTTACGGAAAGAAGAAATGAATAGAAATTCAAATAGAACGTAAGGAATAACCCAAGCAATGTTTCTAAAGTAAATACTACTATTGCTTCATTAATGGAGATCCCTTCTCGAGGGATGGGACGATTGGGTTTTTCATACTTATCGATTTCTCTATCTAAAATGTCATTTATAGTATTAGTACTAGCTGATAGCAATAATCCAACAAGAAATCCAAGGAAGAGTTTATAGTCCAATGGTGATTCTGTTGATGCAATAATCATTCCAAATACTACAACTAAACCCGTAATGAAGGAAGCTTTAAGACGTGCCAAATCAGTAATTGCTCTTAATTCCATCCATTTTCACTATACTCAATAGTATTAAACTCTAAATAAGCAAGTCCTCATTCGTTTTTAATATTCTTCATGCAATAAACATACTATTCTTGAAAAAATTCTACAAATAAGATTTTAACACTCAATAAAATCCCTTAAATCGGTCATAATTCATGATTTAAACAGTGTTTGTTTGAATTTTTGACTTTTGATCAATAGAACTAAGAAATGGAGTCCTGTATTCATTGCCTATCACCGATCCAGATAAAAGAGACATTGTGCGTAGTGCTCTCCTTGATATGATGATTTGTCGTAAGTGCTATGCTAGAAATCCTGCTAATGCTACTAAATGTCGCCGCTGTCGATCAACAAGACTTCGTCCCAAGCGGAAAGAGCGTGCAGGATAAACATATATTCATTTTCACATCTTTTAAGATACATTTTGTATCTTTCTATCTGGGCTTTCTTAGAAAATAGGAGAATCTATCATGCGTGTAATTGATGGTAGCCAAGGTGAGGGTGGAGGCTCAGTATTGCGTATTGCTACCGCTCTAGCTTTAATTAACCAGGAGTCTATTACTATTGAAAACATTCGTAAGAAAAGACCAGTTCCTGGTTTACGAGCTCAACATCTTTTAGGATTGCGTGCTTTAACGGACCTATGTGGGGGTGAACTGATTGGGGGGAAAATTGGAAGTGAAAAAATAACTTTCCATCCCGGTACTGATTGGAAAACAGAGCTCTCTGTTTCTATTCCCACGGCAGGTAGTATTGGTTTAGTTTTACAGGTTCTTCAGATCGGGATGCTTGCTTCTTCAAATCACAGTTTAAATCTTACTTTTCATGGAGGGGGAACCTATGGAAAATGGGCTCCTAGTCTGGATTATATTCAAAATGTCACTTGGAAGATCTTTCACCAGATGAACTATTCTTTAGAACTAACAATTCTTCAACATGGTTTCTATCCTAAAGGGGGAGCACAAGTGAATGTTTCAATGTCTTCACCCTCTAAATTATCAGGTATAAACTTAATAAGAAAATCCGAAATAAATGATGCTCTTATTAAATCTGTTGCCACAAATCATCTAAAAAAGGCCAAAGTAGCTGAAAGACAGGCAGAAGAGATTCAACGGAATCTTGCTCAATATGATATTAATGCCACAATAGATTTATCGGTTGTAGATGCAAAAAGTCCTGGTTCTGGTGTTCTTGTTTTTTCCAACACTGATGATGCCATTCTTGCAGGTGATGCTGTGGGTGAAAGACAGAAATCCGCTGAAAAAGTAGGCCTTACCGCTTTTTCCCACTATTTTTTGACTTTATCAAACAATTGTACTGTTGATAAGTTCTTAGCCGATCAGATTTTACCTGTAATGGCACTAGCAAGAAGTTCGAGTACATTTACAGCTCCTACTCTCACCAACCATACTCAAACTAATATTAACCTTATTGAAACGTTTACTGATGCAGTAATATCCGTCGAGAAATTATCTAACAGTTTTCGTTTATCTGTCGATATTTAATGGCATTGTTTCTTCACTTAGCCACTGAAGATATTCTTCGCTTCCTGTATCGATTTTATAAACCGCAAAAGCGGGAAGATCATATGGATGTATCGATTTCAATACCGTTTTCACTTTTTGAACCAGTACCTCTCGTGTTTTCATCCAAACTACTACTTCTGGTTCTTCCTCAATATTCTCTTTCCATCTATAAATTGATATGATGTTAGGAAGAATGTTAACACAAGCTCCAAGCCTTTCTTCAACAATTTTTCTCCCAAATGCTTTTGCATCTTCAATACTAGCAAATGTTGTATAAACTGCTACAAACATAATTCTCACGGTTTCGGTTTATGATAACCAATTCGATGTTCAGATCGACATATCAAGCATTGATAATGAACCTGTTTTTTCTTACTATTAAGACGTACTCTTGCTGTATTTGAAGTAAGTGGAGTATAGCATTTGTGACAGAATAAATGTCGGTACTGTTTAGGAAGATGAAATCTTCCTCGCATCCCCATTTTTTTAGCAGATAAAAAATACTCCTTTGATAAATCAGGGTCTTTTACTCGCTGCTCTAGGCTTTGCTCGAGGAGATAATTAATCGCTTCAGAAAAAAGTAGTTTCTTTGTTTGCTTTTCTGTTCTTGACCGTCGTTTTTTCTTTTGCTTCGAGGGAGCCATTTATTAAGCCTTCCAGCTATCTATTAACCATTCTATGCCTTTTCTTCTTCTAGGCCGTAAACTATTTACATTTTTTATTCATAGTCTAAATTCTAATCTCCATTTAATTTCGGGAAATGAAATAAGTGTAATGTAAGGGGGGAAGTACTGCCAAGAAAGGGCTCTAGTGTGAGGATTTCGGCTCCGATAGTGTAGCTCGGCCCAAGAGGGCATCATTGTGATACCTACGGCTAATCATATCGGGCTTTCGCCTCGATATAGGATTACACCAGTAGTCTCCTGCGAGAGGACCCGGGTTCAAATCCCGGTCGGAGCATATCCTTAGATTACAAAGTCTTTTCAATTTAGAGTGATTAGAAATGAGTCGACCTTTAGATGTCTTAACAAATGCTTTGAATCAAACAGTAATCCTTAAAGTACGAGGTAGACGTGAGATTCGTGGTACCTTACGTAGTTATGATCCTCATCTCAATCTTTACCTTGAAAGTGCTGAAATGATTCATCCAAGCAATGAAGAAACAGGTGAAGAAGAACGTACAGAAACCCTTGGAAATATTATTCTTCGGGGAGATAATGTAATCCTAATCTCGCCTCCATCATAGACTTGTATCTCAGATCAACCTGAAAATATCGAGCTGAAATAAAATGACAAAAGGAACAACCTCACGAGGAAAACGAACAGCACACAGAACACATATGCAATGTAGACGCTGTGGTAACCGGAGTTTTCACAAACGTAAAGGTCGATGTGCATCCTGTGGATATCCAAGTCCCAAGCTAAGACGATATGCTTGGCAACGAAAGAATTTTAATCACCGTCGAAGGATAACCTAAACACACAGCCTAGGTAGCTTAGAGTTTGCTCTGTCGAGTAAACGAGTAACCCGGGAGGATTGCCTCCATAATAGGAGGCGAATCCCGTAAGCGCTGGACTGAAGTCTGAAGGTTGAATAAACCGTCAGAAATCCAGTTGCCGTGCGTTCAAAAGGTAATAATAGGGAACAGGTGTCCCTAACTGAAACTCGCACCCTAGGCACTACTCTCTTCTTTCTGATTATGTCAAGATAAATTTTTAGTAACTTCTTAGAGTAGAATTTTCAAATTTTTCTTTCTAACGGAACATTTCCCATACTAAGCAAATATTCCTTCATTTATACTGAATTAACCATGGAAGAATAAATCTAATAAATCGAGAGGAAATATCTTAAGGTAATAAGATGGACTTTTACTAAGAAAAATTCGGAGATTTTTAAGATGAAACCAGTTATTACTCTATCTTTAGGTGGTTCAATAATTAATCCAGGAGAAATTGATGTCAAATTCTTAAAGGAATTTACCAAGGTAATTCTAGAACTTTTATCGAAGTACAAATTCATGATTGTTTGCGGGGGGGGAAAAGTCGCTCGTGATTATATTCATGCGCTTCCTCAAGGACTTACTGAGGGTGAACGAGATTATATGGGAATTGCTGCAACATGGTTAAATGCAGAATTATTATCGTATTATTTTAAAGGAAAAACCGCTCCAGTTTTGCCCCGAACTGTGGAGGAATTAATGCAACAAATGCAACATTATGATATTGGGTTATCTGGGGGTTTTTTACCTGCTGTTAAAACTGATGAAGACGCTGCTGTTGTTGCTGACCTTTTCGGGTCACCTATTTTAATAAATGTCACAAATGTTGATGGAATTTATGATAAGGATCCTAGAAACAATTCTGATGCGAGAAAATTTCCTGAATTATCATATAAGGAATTTTATGAAGTAATTTCTCCCCTTTCTCTAGGAGCCGGATCAAATGCCCCATTCACTCTGATTGCAGCAAAGATTTGTGAAAGATCTAATATGAGGATTATAATTTGTCCAAAAGAAATACAGAAAATTCGACAAGCCATTGAAGGAGTCAACGTAGGTACAATAATCCAGAACTCTTGATTAGAATTGACTAAACATCCGAATTATATACATAATTCTCCATATCCAGACTGCGTTCCCAGTTCGACCTATGGAATTACACAATTTTGGGCAGAGGAATATTGGGCTTGGCGTCAGATTCAGAAAATTCGTGGAAAGTATCCCCAAGTCGATTTTCAGGGTCTGGTGAATTATATATTTGAAAATCACGTCAAAAACCTTCTTAGTAAAGCACCTCACTGTAATATCTTGAATACTCATTCTTTCAGGGATATTCCGGAGAATTCTTGGGAACTCAGTACTAAAGAAATAGGTATATCGACGTCCCATGCTCCTTCACGTTATAAAGCTGAAATTTTATCACGTAAGTACGAAGACCAGTTAAGAATCATTACTTTTGATGCACACTTGGATTTGGGGAATTCTTTCGGAATCCATGGGGCTTGGATTACACCTAAACTTGCCAGAAAGACAGCGATTGTAGGAGGTTGGGCTGATCCAGATTATGAGGTAAAATCAGGATCTAAGGTTGCCAAATATTTTCAACCAAGCTTGACAGAGTTGAGGGATGAGAAACCATTCTTAGATTGGATCAAAAATAAGACAGTCTATTTAACAATAGATCTAGATTTTTTTCCCCCTGAAGCTCAATATTTAGGTTTATCAAGTTTTTGGAATCGTAATCTGTTCATTGGGCATTCTTTAAATTTGAACCAACAAATTCAGATGCTTCCAGACCACATTGATCGATCCCAATCGATACTTATAGGTAAAGAGATTAATATTTTTGAAAACTTGTCATCTTTTATGGAATATAAAAAAAGAAGTATTAATTTACAAATACAAAAGCTTGTGAAGCTTATAGGTGAAATATCGACTTTATTCCAAGAGAATAACTCCCTCCTCCTAAGTTTGGATTTGGTAGAGTACTCTGCTATATCTGATTGGGAACATTTAACTTTAAATGCGTTAATAAGAAAATACAATCTACTTGAGAAATTACTTCGACCTGTATATGAGAAATAAATCAGGAAACGGAGATGTCTTTTGAAGATTCAATCTTAGTAAATTAGTTATTCTCTCCTTCTTTTGCTATTATCATTGATAATACTTTTAATGATGTGTTGAAAGAAGGAAATATGGAGTAAGGGGAGAATAAATACATTCCAGCAATACTAGAGGAGAAGTTTATCATTTCTTACAGAGCTTATAAGTATGAACAGGAATTAAACGAATTAAAAGCTAAAGAATCTCCAGATGGAAGCACTTGTTTAATTTCTCTCTATGTTCCTCCGAATCGTGCCATCGCAGATTTCGTACAAGAATTATCAGATGAAATTGGCACGGCTACCAATATTAGAAGTAAATTTACTCAGAAAAACGTTGTCTCTGCATTAAGAAATGTAATTGGAAAGCTCAGACTGTATGGACATAAAGCACCAGAATCAGGTTTGGCAATATTTGCAGGCGCTACAGCAGATTCTGGACATAAGGACTTTAAATTAGAATCTTACGTATTTGAGCCGAAAGATCCGATTTCACGTAAATTATATGTTTGTGATAATCGATTCCATGTAGAGCACCTTATTGAAAAACTCGGGGAAAAAGATGTGTATGCCCTATTAGCTATAGATAGTGCTAAAGCTACAATTGCAACCTTGCAAGGGGATCGGGTTCAGATTATTAAGAGTACACGTAGTGGAGCGGCAAAAAAACATAGAAAAGGAGGTCAGAGTAGTGTCCGTTACGCTCGATTGCGTGTTGAAGCCATAGCTCGATATCTAAAACGAGTTGCTGATGAAATGAAGCAATACTTCCTCGAAGATGCTAAATTTGAATTGAAAGGAGTTATTATTGGCGGCCCTGGTCAAACTAAAGATCAAGTTGTCGAGCATTTTGATAATCGACTAAAAGACAAAGTTGCAGGAATAAAGGACTTGGGATATGGAGGAGATGAAGGAGGAATTAACGAACTAGTTGAGAATTCTGAGGATGTGTTAGAAGGAATTGCGATTATGGAAGAGAAGCAGCTAGTACGGAGATTCAAAGAAGCATTATTAGAAGGAAAAGGCAACTATGGGGAACAACAAGTCAGAGAAAATTTAATTATGGGAGCTGTTGAAGTATTACTAATTTCTGAGAGTGTTAAAAAGAAAAGGATTATCGCTCAATGTAAGAATTGTGACTATCTTGTTGAAAATACCGTAGATCCAGATAATGTTGATACAGTGATTTCTAGTCTACAAAAAAATCAATGCACTAAATGTAATAATACTAACTGGGATGTTACAATAAAAGATTTGATTATGGATCTTGGCGATTTAGCTGAAAAGACAAACACTCAGGTAGAGATTATTAGTTCTCAAACAGAAGAAGGAAGGCAAATTGAAAGTTTTGGTGGAATATGCGTAATTTTGCGTTATGTTCTATCCTGAATTCAGAATTAAAACATGCGCCGACCGGGATTTGAACCCGGGCAGCCAGCTTGGAAGGCTGGAGTCCTACCAGACTAGACTATCAGCGCATCATTTTTGTTTAAATTGTTAATTAAAAATAATAAGGCTATCAGGGAGATTTAATTATTTTTCTTTATTCTTTTCCCCTCAGTTTAGCAGTTTAATGTAAAAATAAATGAAGCTGGAATATTAAGTAAGTTTTTTTAAACAACTGCTTTTAAGCAAGATTCGATGAAAAGGGCGATTTCTTCAGCCTAATTCTTGGAGTAAAGAAAAACAATGACCTCTAAGGGTATTCGACATATTGGTATATGTCTTTTTATACTAACTCTATTCACAGTATTTGTCATAACTCCCGTAACTTCCCATCATCAGGAGAATGGAAATACTAACCAAATCCCTGCTATTGAAGAAACTGAAATGTTAGATTTCTCCATATCGTTCAATATTCTTCAAAATGATACTGATACAACAAACTCTACCACCACTAGTGAAGATGAATTCTCTGGGTGGATTCCATTTATCGATGAAGGACTTTATTACCCGTTGGCACTCATATTTTCATTTGGTGGGATATTTTCGGTTTTCTGGTTAATTTTCTTCGTAGAGACCAGTAAGGAACGAACAATAAGAGAACGCATCATTGGAACCACAATTCGCTTGATTATCATGGCTATATTGACTGGATTTGCTATCCACTTCTGGATCCTCTTCGAACCTATTTAGATCCGTGAATCGCTCATTTTTGTTTTTTTCCTTTTGAAATTTTAATAAGAAATAGATTTCTCTACCTTTTGATCAATAATTGAGGATATAAACCCCTCTAATCTTTATTTCATTCAACCATAACTTTTTTTAACCTAAGATTTCAAGAGGAACATGATTTTTTCTTGACAGATATTAATTCATCAAGAAAAAGGATGCAATTGTTTGACGATTTTAGATTACTTTCTCCATGAAGAAGCATCATATTGGAGTATGCAGGCTCTCCTACGAAAGGCAATATGCAAAGGCAAATGGGTATTGCTTTATGGAAGCCGTGTGATAGCTGTTTCTGAAACAAAAGACGAAATTATCCGGTTCTTTGGACAATTCAAAGAGAAATTGGATAACAAAAATAAATATCCTGGAGCAATTTATGTCCAAGTGGGGAATGAAAATAAATTCTATCGAATCCCCATGGATCAAGAGGAAGAAGAAAATAAAATAGAAGAGGATAAGTCCTCAAAAACTCTAGAGCGCGTACTATATAGGTAAGCAACTCTTTACATTATTCTACCGTAACAGTTTTTGCTAGATTTTTGGGTTTATCAGGATCGAAGCCACGCTGAACTGCGGCATAGTAGGATATCATTTGCAGTGGAATAACATATGAGATGGGCGTAACTAATGGGGTACTGGACTTAGGAATAAGAAAACTTTGATCAGACCTTCCCACGAGTTCTTGATCTTTATGAGTAATAGAAATAATGTATCCCCCACGGGCTTTCATTTCTTCAGAATTACTTAACATCTTTTTGGTTGTTTCATCCCTTGGGGATATTACAAAGACGGGAAAATTAGGTTCTACAATAGCTATTGGGCCATGCTTACTTTCTCCTGCAGGAAAAGCTTCAGCATGAATATAAGAAATTTCTTTTAATTTCAAGGCGCCTTCCATTGCAATTGGCAAATTTCTACCTCTCGCGAGGAAATATGAATGATTTTGATTTGCTATGTGAGCGGCTAGCTGTTTAGATTTAAATTCGTTCTGATTTATGACAGTTCGTGCAATGGTTGGAACCTCTGAGGTAAAATCAGTAATAATAGATGAAAATTCCTTCTGAGTCCATGTATCTAATGAAAATTCAAGCTCTAATGCTAATCTTACGAGTAAGGCAACTTGTGCAGTATGAGTTTTCGTAGCTGCAACCCCGATCTCTGGTCCAGCTTTTGTGTAAAGAGCCACTTGACTCAATCTAGGAATTGAAGAATCAATGACATTTGCTATTGATATAATTTTTGCCCCTGCTTTTCTCGCTGAAGTAAGCCCTTTCATCACGTCTAATGTTTCACCAGATTGGCTTACAGCAAGAATACACGTTTCTTCATCAATTAAATGCTCATAGGTTTCATACTCTGATGCAATAATTGGATATATTGGTTTTTGTTTCAGAAGTCGCTGAAATTGGTAATAACTAGTAAGTCCTGCATGATAACTAGTCCCAGCGGCGAGGAAGATTACTTTCTTTGCATCAAGAATTCTTCTTGTAGCTTGTTCAAGGGCGTCAGTATTTACGCTTAATGTATTTTGCAGAGCGATAGGTTGTTCATGAATTTCTTTTAACATAAAATGAGGATATCCGCTTTTTTGTGCACTTTCTGCAGTCCAAGATACAATAAATGGCTTTGGTTGCACTCTAAATCCATTTTTTTCTATATAAACTGCCTCTGGTGTTAATGTGGCAACTTCACCATTTTTTAGTACAATAGCACTTTTTGTATATTCCAAGAAAGCAGGTATATCACTCGCAGCAAATTTTGTGTCTTCATGTACTCCTATAACAAGTGGACTATCTTTACGGGCTAAGAATATTTTTGTAGGATCGGCTGTATGGATTAAGGTGATGGCATAGGTACCTTCTATCTTTGATAGTGCTTTTTTAAAGGAATTGATTACGGCATTTGGCCCTTTTTCAAACTTAAATTCTTCTTCAATTAAATGTGCCAGAACTTCAGTATCCGTTTCTGATTTAAACTTATGACCTTGTTTTTTTAGATCATTTCTGAGAGATAGATAGTTATCGATGATTCCATTATGAACTACCATTAATGAATTTGTGCAATCAGCATGAGGATGGGCATTAATTCTTGTTGGCGGACCATGGGTAGCCCATCGGGTATGTCCGATTCCAGTACTCCCCTGAAGAGATTCAAAAGAGTATCTACTTGTTACATCATCAATAGTACCTGCATCTTTCATTGTCTGAATTTTTCCCTCACTGATAGTTGCAATCCCGACACTGTCATACCCTCGGTACTCAAGTCTTTTCAAGCCTGAGGTGATCATTTTTGAAACATTGGTTTTTTTGCGAGTAGTGATAGCGATGATTCCACACATAGATAGTAGTTCCACCCAGAATTGAGATAAGTATAATGGATAAAAATTATTCTGACAGTACAATCTACAATATTCGATATTTAAATGTCTTATCTTAAGATTCACTTGAAGTAGATAATCGAATCAAAACAGTTTAAGAAATCATTCTAGTTATCCTTAAGAGAATATGCCCCATTAACACTGTATTCATTATTAATGAATTCCTATTGTAAAAATGACACATACTATTCATTTTAGACCGATTCTATTCTAGATATATTTGAGTCAGTTTTTTTAGAGGCAGTTCTTTTGATATCTTATTGTTTCTCTGAGTACGATTGGAGTTAAACTGATGAAAAAATCTCGTTATTTAATTGATCCTAAACAAGCAATGGTTCTATCCCACGGATTGCGTTGGAAAATCATGAAACTTCTAATCCAACAGAAATCTAGTTACGCAAAGCAGTTAGCAATAAGTTTGAAAGTTTCTGAATCAAAAATTCATTATCATCTTGCCCAGTTACGTCAGGCTGGGTTAATAGAGTTTCAGGGAGTACGTTCGATCAAACAAGGAAGAGCGAAGCTACTCAGACCTGTAGCCACAGATTTCATACTTACACTACTAAATGATAAATCAAATCTAGATGAGTCAGTATATAACAAATTAATATTTCCACGTTTCTGTACGTCACATTCATTCGAAGCTCGAATTATAGTTGGAAGTTCAGTGCCTCATGGACATTATGATGCAATTTCTCGAGATGGACATCTCGTGGGCGAATTGTGCTGGTATCTTGGCTCTCACTTAGCAAGTACCGTACAAACTCCAGTGTCTGAACTCGTCATTACAGATTTAGAGTACATATCAAAGAAATCCCTCCCCCCAAAGAACTTGATTTTAATAGGGGGCCATATTACGAATGATTTAACTGCTTATTATAATAAAACACTGAAGCAGAAATTCAACGTTTATTTCACGGAAAATAAAATTGTATCCGAGAACGATGAGTTTTCGGAACCAAGTCAGGCTTTAATAGCAGTTTTTCGCAATCCCCATCATACAAACAAGTGGGTGTTGATTTTAGCAGGAGTTAGAAGTCTCGGGACAAAATCTGCAATTTATTCAATTGTGAATGATCAAATAAACATTCCCTCTAATAAGGATGAATTTATTATGATTCTGAAAGGAATATCAGACAAGAAAAATCAAATTTTAGGCGTTTCTGAGTTGCTTACAATAGGTTTGAGGTAATTCATTCAGACTCAACTAATATTTACTGTAGGAACACAGAAAACCAACTTTACTAAAAGATATAAAATAATCCATATGATTGACTAAGAAGATAGTAAGAAGGAAAGATGATGTCTGAAGCGAAAAAAATCTTTGATTCCGCCCTACAACAGAAAAGAAAAGTCTTAACTGTACAAGAAGCGAAAACAATCCTTAAAATTGAAGGATTTCCTGTTAATCCAACAGGATACGGACAATCATTGGAAGAAATAATTGCAGAAGCTGAAAAAATAGGTTTTCCGTTGGTTTTGAAAGTTAGTTCAGAAGATATAATTCATAAATCTGATGTAGGAGGAGTAGTAACTGGAATTAGAACTGTAGAGGAATTACAAGAACAATATAACACCATGCAAGAAAAAATCGCAAAATTTCTTCCTGATGCTCATATTGAAGGCTATCTAATAGAAAAAATGGAGTCAGGCATCGAATTATTAATTGGTTCTACTCAAGATCCAATGTTTGGACCAATTTTAGCTTTCGGTTTGGGAGGAATTTATGTCGAAGTTCTAAAAGATGTCGTTTTCAGGCTAATACCAATAGAACGTGAAGATGCTACTGAAATGATTTCAGAGATCAAAGCCACAAAAATTCTGGATGGTATTCGTGGTCAACCAGCAGTTGATAAAAAAGCATTAATTGAGCTCCTTCTAAAAACCTCAGATTTTATCAACGATCTTCCTCAAATAGAAGAATTAGACCTTAATCCTATATTTGCTACAGAAAAAGGGGTTACTATTGTTGATGCTCGGATAATTCTAAATGATCCTGAGTAAGTATGTATCTCAATAGAAAGGAAATACACTGAAAAGTCATTATATCTCCGATGATGGAAATTACGAGGGTGAGGAGAGAAAATATTAGAATCCCAGTAATTTGAAATACGATTTGAATACCTAAAATTAGAATAAATAAAATCCCTCCAATAATCGTAATTATCCTAAACATTACCTCGAGTTGACGAAATTCATTTATTGTAACAGCGTTATTTACAACTACTAGGAGGACTATGGCAACTAAAACCCCAATCCCAATCGGAATCCCCATAAGAATCCATGTATTTTCACCTATTATTTCTAATCCGAATAAGATAATTATTATTTGGCTGAAGAAGAAAGTGAGGGGAATTAAAATCAATTCTGCAGTTTGAAAAGCACTGAGGTGTTTCACATAGTTTCACTCCTAAGAAAAATTAAAATTTTAGGATTTTTTTAGGTTAATGGAACGAAGATGTCCCAGAAAACGCCAATCACACTTAACGCTATCCAGGATGAGCTGGAATTAAAAGCTTTAATACATTTTAGTAAAAACTACGAAGCTGTTGAGCGGATTGGACAGGAATCGTTCGTGAATGCTATTATTAAATCCAATATTCAAGCTGTGATGGAATCAGAGATCGCAATGCCAATTAGATTGGCCAATGATGAGATTTATGAGATGGTCATGAAAAACAATCGGGGAATAGTTGCGAAAGAAGGCCGGGCCAACCGTTATCTTGTTGTATTGCGAATCGATATGGAAAATACCTTAGCTGCGATAGGAGATGATCTAGATCCAGGTATGGTGCTTTTTGAACTGCTTCAACATAGTAAGGAGTAAATCAGCTTACACTGCTTTTAAATTGACATTAAACTCACAAGGAGAAAACCTGTTTGAATAATAATACATCAAACACAAGTCAAGATCCACATTATTCCATTACTCAACGTTTGAAAGCCATTATTGCGCTTTTTCGACCTCATCAATACTATAAGAACCTCCTTGTATTTTTTGGTTTATTTTTTTCTCGGAATTTAGTTCGGGTAGATTTGTGGATTCCAATTGTAATTGCTTTCATTATCCTTTGTTTGGTTTCTTCGCTAAATTACATCATTAATGATTTTCGAGATATTGAAAAAGATCGTCATCATCCAGAAAAATCACATCGTCCTTTACCCTCGGGTAAGATTTCGCGTAGTGAAGCGATTATATTAATGATTGTCTTGGCACTTATAATTTCTGGGTTAATTTTCCTTCTTCCAAGTAATTCTTCTCCAGTATACCTTTTTACGATAGAAGGGGAAGAAATCCAAGAAGCAACAATATTTGGACCTTCAATAAAAGCCTTTACATTAGTGATAATAGGCTTATTTTTTACTAGTCAAGCATATTCCCTTTTTCTTAAAGAGATAGTTTTCGCTGATGTTATAACAATATCAGTAAATTATGTTTGGCGAGCGATTGCTGGAGCAGTATTGATCTCAGTATCAGTCTCTCCTTGGTTGATAATTCTCTGTTTTATTACAGCAATGATGCTTTCTATAGCAAAACGTATAGGAGATCTCTCTTTTCTTGGAGATGAAGCTCAAATGCATAAAGGCGTCTTTTCGAGTTATACTCCCGAATTACTAAATCAAAGCCTCTCAACGATAATAGCGATTGAGATGCTGGCGATTTTTATCTACTTAATTGATAAACATCCGAAAGAAACCGTGTTTATTGTTGGTGCATTACCATTGATAACGTTTCTCTTTTTTCGGTTTCTATTCTTAACCTCTAAGAATACGGCCGCAAGTCGAAAAGCTGAAAGGTTATTTTTAGACAAACAATTATTGATCACGGGTATGATAATCGTTTTGTTATTTTTGATAGCTATTTATTTCCCAAATATGTTAGATAACCTTCTAGGAATTCCAGATCCTGAAATATAAAAAAAAATTAAAAACTAGAAAAAGAGAAATTAGGATCTTAGTTTTCAGTCTTTCTCTTCTTCGTCGAAATCTTCATCTTCTAGGTTTAGATCATCGAGATCAATAGGCTCTGGAGGTGGAGTGGTTGCCATAGTTATTCCAATCCAAGCGATGATGAACCCAACCATTAAGGTTGCCAAGTAAACTGGCCACAATAATGCGTCAGTTACTGTCACATTTAGAATATTTAGATCCTGTAGAAAATCAGGGAAGTAATTTTGGATTGGTAAAAACCATGTGTATAAGAGAAGTAATATTATTGTAATTATAGATATTCCATATCCATAGACTTTATCTTTAGACATAATTTAGTCGTACTCCATTAATGTTAAAAGATATTTACTTGGTTTGGTGTTTTCTACCATTATACTCAAGTATATCTATTAAATCATCTAAATTTGCCTTATATTTATATGTATTGATTATTTCGTGGAATTCTTATCAGAAGTTATTCAAGCGAAATGGGACATCTTGGGACTCAAAAGTTTTTACTTCTATGTATACGAATCAATAACCCGAAAATCTAGTTTTTAAGTAGTCTTAACTCAAATAATTGGGTACTTCTGCCTTACTCCTAGAAAGAAATGGTATAGGAGTACGACACAGCAATTTTTCTAACCAATGTTGCCCCTACTCGAACAATTGCATAAAAGTTGACATCTCTGGGTCCAATGAGCGCAATACTGATTGTTAGGGGTAGTGTAACTCTACCATTCGGATCAGTGATTGCTGTACCTATAAATGTTCCATTTTCTTCTGGGGTACCCGTTATGTTCTCGGTTGTGGTTGCCACATAGAAATCTATTGTAGCATTACCAATAGGTAACCAAGTAGCTATAGAAGGAACGATAATTAGGCGTGTAGATACATAGACAAAATCGCTATCATTAAGAGTTGTTCCTGGGCCCCACTCACTGTTATTTACTCTACAACGGCCAAAAATCCAATCTCCAGTTGCTCTAGCAGTTAAATCATCAGCATAGGCTCCGGCTACTCCATTTGCTTCCAAATCATAGTCTGCGCTGATAAAAGTCGTCTGTTCGTCACTAGACGGTGGAATAATATCTGAAGGGAGATCATACCCATATTCCTCGGCTAATTGGCTTAAGAGTGGATCAAAGCTCATCCATTCTAGCCGTTCATCCCCATTAAATAGAGGATTAGGATCTATGGGTACCAATACTTCTGACCATGCGTGTAAGAAGCGAGAGGTCACTGCCCGTTTTCCATTATAAACATAAGAGTCATTACCTGCTAAATAGCCAATGACCACACGGGAAGGAATATTTTGTAGTCGATTAATGATAGTATATGCTGAAGCAAAATGTAAGGATACTCCACTACCTCGATTAATGAACCATTCATTATAATCTTCATATGGAGCTGGATGATCCATCAGATCATCACCTGCAACCTGATTAGTAAGCCACATGTTCTGATCAAAAGTAAAATTATCCTGATTTCCAAATTTTAACATATTCGCATAAGCTTGCCCGAAGACTGTCTGTAGTGAATCATTCCAATCCTGTGCGGTTTCAAGAACAGTAGGTGCCCAATGAGTATAATTATCGTATCCATCAGGAACT
Source organism: Candidatus Hodarchaeota archaeon (assembly GCA_016839815.1). GTDB lineage: Archaea > Asgardarchaeota > Heimdallarchaeia > Hodarchaeales > Hodarchaeaceae > Hodarchaeum. Next base: position 41,663 of record JAEOTM010000099.1, on the reverse strand, counting down.
ATCTCTGGAAGCTGAAGATAACGAGATTTAATCGATTCCCAAGTAACAGGATCGATACAGTCTAAATAAGCTGTTTCTGTTCGGGATAAAGAAAAGGCTGCTGCTGTTTGAATATCTGGAGTCTGATAGTCCATAGTATATTCAAAACGGCCAGCTTCAGTCGATGTTTCTGAAACCTGCAGGTTTGCATACACTCCAAAAAAATCAGAAGGATCAGCGTTAGGAAAGACTTCTTTTGCTTGCTCTGAAGCTGGATTTACAAGAGATAAAGAGCTATCATTACTATCATACAGATTAAATGAATTAGAATCAACATAGGATCCTAATGGACCATTCCAAGTGGTAGGTAACATATTTGGAAAACTCGGATGAATAGTAACATCAACAGTAGTACTATTGTGATCCAAAGGCATTTCAACGGTGAATCGTGCAGTACGAGAATCAGCTGGTACACTACTAGAGTAAGTAAATGTATCTCTTTTAACAGATGTACTTGGATCCCAATCAGTAGTATAAGGGGGTTTATTAGTATATATATATTCGTCCAGATTAGATATTCGCCAATATGCAGGTGGTTCAGTCGAATCAGCTGGGTCGTCACTCGTGACATTAAATAAAACCACATTAGGAGCGTTTAATCCAGCTGTAAATTGATCTAAGAGATTTTCTAAGATATATGTAGCGTCCCAGGTGGGAGTATTAAACATTCTCCAATCAATTTCCTTTTCTGTGTATGTATCAAATTCACGTCTCTGACGGGGTGTTCCAAGACCCGCAATTTCAGTTATATAAGTTCCCATAAAAAGGAGGATCACTAAAATGGTTGGTAAAAGATTAAGAATATGTCGGCTTATGTCTCTTTGCGCGATTTCCTCAATCCTGGTTCTTAAAAATTTCGTGGCAGCAAGCGTTACAAGAATTGCTATTGTCGTTAATTGGAGGAGAAGGAAATCTCCAGTCGATGCACTAGCAACATTTCTTGTATACTCTCTTTCCCCAATTCCTAAAGCTACGAATTTTAATGTCTCTACTATGAGTGCAAATCCATAAGGACCCCTGATCCTTCGAGAGCGACCTAAAAAAAACCATTCAACAATTGAAATTAGTCCAAATACAGCAAAAACTGGAATAGCCCCTTCATAGAAGTTTGATTCTGCCGTGCTAGAACCAGCTAATTTCGGAAGGAATGAAAGGGCGGTTACTCCTGAAACCAACGCACTTAACAAAACTAAGTAGCGAATTGCAGAGGGGGCGGGATCTTTACCAAAGTTTTTGTTAGAACTCATATAGATCACTGAAGGAAATAATATTACGGCATTCAGGGTGAAATCATATTATTGAATGCGATTGAATTTCATTTATCCCTTGTAGTATTTTATATTATTCTATTCGTATTAAAGGGATTTTCGAGTTATCACTGATCTGGTGCTATCTGTATTCTTACCCTTTAGATTGTGAATTCAAGCTTTTTACTAAAGGAAATTTGTGTTTAGTTGGTTCTTTAGTAATCATCAAAATAGAAGAGGGAGCAAAATACACATAATCTATAGGGTTTCTTTCCTTGTTTTACAATTGAGAGGGTTTTTCTTGCACAATTTGTACATGGTCTTCCTAATGTAATGGACATTTTAGGACGAAGTTTGGGGGTTTTCCAAGCTTTTTGACATGAACTGCATTCAATTTGCGCAATATTTTCCTTTATCTGAAGGAATAAATCACCATTACAGTCAGGACAGGTTCCCACAGGTTCATTACTTGATCTGGCCTTCCAAGAACCTGAATACGGGCATTCTTCTTGGTTACATTCACTACAGAACCAAGGTTGTTCTTCACTCGCCTCACGAGTCCAACAAACTGGGCACATAATCCAATTATGGTATTTCACTGTTACCAATAGCGGAGTAGTATTACAGATTCTACATTGTTCCCCCTCTAACTTTATTAATTCCCCCTTTTTTGGTAGAGGAAAACTCGCTTCACAGAGTGGATTTGTACATTTTAAGAAACGAGATCCTTTCTTACCTTGAAATAGAATTAAATCTCCCTCACAGTCTGGACACACCCCTAAGACACTGCCTACTCCAGTCATCTCTTTAAAGCTACTCGCTAGAGTGGAAAAAATATCTTCTTCATTTGACTTCATAGCTATAATCCCTTGTGTGGTTAAGTCAATAACAAGCTTATCTACTTCATCAGCAGTTTTTTTGTGCTCTCGAATTTGTTGTGTCCATGCTTCTACTTTTCCTCGAATTTCAGGAAGAATTAATTCTTGTGCGTTGTCATTGAGCACATCATACAAAGCGAGACCAAGCGGAGTTGGGATAAGCGTGCGTTGAGTCCCAGTAGGGGAAGTATATCTCCGTTTCTGGACTGTGTCAATATGAGATGATCGTGTGGCGTCAGTACCCAGATTTAGTTCAGACATCTTCCGGATTAACATAGACTCGCTCCATAATGGAGGAGGTGTAGTAAAACCCAGATGTTTATTAATTTCAAAAGGAAATTCGGTGTTTTTTTCTAATTTTGGAAGCTCTGTAGAGACAATATTCCGATATTGATAGAATTTTAGAAATCCTAGTTCTATAATCAATTTCCCTTTTCCTTTAAAATCCTCTCCCCCGGCTGTTAAGATTATGTACTGATCAAGTGTTTTCGCATCAATATGAACACTTGCCAGAAACCTCCAAACAATGTAAGTATATATTGCCCAAGATAAATTAATAATTGAAGGAGTCTTTGCAAAGGTTTTCTCTAAGTCTTTTTTAATTATTGCTTTCACGGGTTTTATAGGTTCATGATCTTTTGTAAAGCGCCCTTTAGAAGGGTTGGTAACTCCCCCTAAATCTATACACTCTTGAGCAATTTGCCCAAATTCCTCATGATTAGTAAATGCTGTAGTTAATTTTGTTAGATCCTTTTCAAGATAATATGAACTTTCTGTTCTAGGGTAAGTTATAAATCCATTATTGTAGAGACGTTCTGCGATATCAGAAATTTGCTTTGGACTTACTTTGAATAGATTGGAACACTCTGCTTCAAGTGTATCAGTATCTAGAGGAAGCGGCCTGCGGATTACACCAATTTCTTCATTGAAATCGCTGATAACTGCTATTTCTTCAGCTTCAAGCTTTTTAATGATATTATCGACATATTCTTCATCGGTAGATGGATTGCCATGCCAATTGAGGAACAGTGGTTTATCATTCACAATAATCTTCAAAGAAAGTTTCCAAAATTTCTCTGGGATAAAAGTTTTATTCTCGAGATAACGATTGGCAATTAAGTATAATACACTAGTCTGACATGGGCCATAGGAAATCATTTGGTTGTGAATTCCCCGGTCTTGAACCCCAACTGTTAAGAAACGAGTGATAGAAGATCCCATTCGTAAATCTTGTTTTCTTAATGAGTCAACTTGACGAATCCAGTCCCAATTCAACCCAGTTTGGGATTCAAATGAACGTTGCAGAGATAATGGATTCGTGCTGGTGAATCTCATTCTTCCATGATGGATTTTCTTATTATTTCTACTAGCAACTTCAACAATTTCTCGACCTATCGCTTCTCCATGACCATCCCAATCTGTAGCTACTACTAGCACGTTGGAAAGGGCTCCTACATGACTGACATGATTTACCATGTTTTCATTAATAGCTCTTTCTATTGGTTCTATTTCAACCATTTCGAGCGGATCAGAATTATGCCAGTTTGTTTCCTTATCAAAAGGAGGAGGATAATCAAAATTGAGAATATGTCCAGTCACACTTGTAATGAGTAACGTATCCCCCTTCTTTAAACGAAAATCAGTTGTTTCAATAGAAAAAGTAATTTTTTGTTCATCCAGCTCGGCTTCGAAGATATAATTATACCGTGTTTGACCTTTTCGGCTTTTAAATTTCATTTTATAAACGATGGAGAATGCCCTAACTAATGCTCTAGCAATAGAGGGTTTTTCTGCGACAATTGAGATTATTGAACTCAAATTACACAACCATTTTCTGGATAGAATCTTCTCTTTTCTACAACCTCTTTATTAAGATAATAATTTAAACCTACATAAAGTTGAATCGGGGATAAGCCATGTTTGAACTTGATAGATAAAAGAACGATGGTTGTCATGAGTAATAGTTCCGTACTCCGTGTATATATTACTGGTACGCCAGGCACTGGAAAAACCTCTGTGGCAAAAGATTTATCCCATGATCTGAATCTGGAATTTCTAGAACTAAACGATCTTATCATAAAAGAGGGATTGTATTTCGGATATGACATTGATCGAGAAAGTTATATCGTTGATGATGATCTTTTAAAAGAAGAACTTCTTAAAAAAATGAAAAAGAAAGTAAATCTTTGCCTCTCAGGTGGAATGGTGTTACAGGATCTTCCAATTGATTATATCATTATTCTTCATACATCAATCCATGTTCTTAGGAACCGACTTGAGAAGCGTGATTATTCAAAAGAAAAAATCGAGTCAAACATCGAAGCAGAAATAATGAATGTCTTATATTATGATTTTACAGAGTTTTACCCATCAGAAAAGATATTCGAAGTCCACAATGATGATAGAAGTGTTCAAGATACCTGCGAACACATTAAATCAATAATAAGAAAGCATCATCTTGGCATTTCGCAGTGAATCTTTAACAGAATTTATAACGGTGGAGGAAATTACAGGTGGCATATGTCCTGGCAATAGAACATGAATTTCTAGATTAGATAGACGTTCTAATGATTTTAAAAGTTCTGAACTCGACCCAGAAGGAAGATCCGTTCTTCCAAACGATCCTTGAGGAAAAACTGTATCCCCACTAATGAGGATTTTCTTATCCTCTTCATATAGAGACAAAGATCCTTTGGTGTGTCCCGGAGTTTCCAATACTTGAAAATTAAAGTCACCAACAGAAATTGTATCCCCTTCTCCGACTTTACTGATAATTTCAAGAGCAGAACAGGTTGAGTTCATGATTGGATCAAGATATGGACTATTCCCTGAAGTTAAATGTATTGCCTCTTCGTGGGACGCGGAAATCTCACAATCCACTTCAGATCGAAGCGATAAGATTCCACCTATATGATCGATGTGACCATGAGTTAGAAAGATGTGGTTAATTCTTTTATTCTTTATCGCTCGTCGCAGTGCTTCAAGATTCGAGGAATCTGTGTTAAATGCCTGACCAAGAGTATTACCCACACCTGTGTCAATCATAATCGTTTCTTTATTTGAATCGATTATAAACACGTTACAATTAAACCCCTGGCCAAGAAGCCAGTAAATATCTGTTAATATTTCCTTCATACATTCACCGAATATGTCTAATTTGATTAGAGGAAATCTACACTAATTATCTAATAGTAATATATAAGAGTACGTAAATTGGAGTAATAGGCCTTTAGAAAAAGAAAAAAGATGGACAGCTGAGAATGAATAGAAATTTACTTGTAATTAGTCCATCCAATCGTCTATTACCGATCTTTGTATTATTGATTTGCCGTTTCAACAACAATCATGGTTAAGGTTGAACGAACATTCTCTAAGCCACGAATATTGGTAGTAATGACTTCTTTGAGTTTTTCCATAGAATCAGCTTCAATTTTAGCTACGATGTCATAAACACCGTAAACAATCCATGCACCAACAACACCTTTGGTGCTTTTTAATTCATCTAGTACATCATCTTCTGACCCGATTTCGGCATTAACTAATACAAAAGCAGCAGGCATTTTTTCACCTCAACAGTAATTATATCCTTTTTTTTGTCACTTCTAGTCTTTTCAGCTTATCCTTTTAAAAATTATTCATTTTCAAAAATCTTGTTATTGAGGAATTCGTAATTTTTGATTAAATCGCAGAGAATGGTGTAAGGAATAATGTTAGCACAAGAGAAACAATGATGGTCGAGAAGAGTATCAATCTTTATTTCTTGCAAGATTTCTTACACATAACTTTTTCTATGAATTAGAATTAGCTTTCAAAGTGATTGTAGTGCAGGATTGGTGATTCTTAGTTAAGAGTATATTATCAATAATACGTACATGATATTTTTTCTTATTATCTTGGGACACTCCCTAGGTAACTGAGGACTCGAAGTCATGAATCAACCCCTTGATCAAGTCTCTGGTAGGATCCTAATTCGTGGACGTTCTTATTCTGCGAAAGAAGTGATCCGTGGATTACTTGAACAAGGAATTGCCATTAATGAAAAAACAGAGGGATTACGCATTGGTTTTAAGCTGATCAGTCCCGAATCTACTTCCATTCCCAATTCAGTGGATATAGGCCAAGGTGTAACTTGTCCTTTCTTGCCTATTATGTCACAAATCTCTGATAAATTGGACAATCTAGCAAATCGAGTTGACTTTGCCGAAGAGAGAGGTACCACTTCTTCTCCTCCCGACCATTCCTTTTTTGATACGCCAAGTGAAGAGTCTTCAACCCCAAGTTTCTCTCCTTTTAGTTCTAGCCCCTTCTCTAATAAAGTGGAAAATGAGAAAGAACCCGTATTCTCTTCTAGTCCTTCTTACATGGATAATAAGCGAAAATGTTCTTCATGTGGATCAACACTTCCCGGAAATGCCTTTTTCTGTAATAAATGTGGGAGTCATGTAAGATCAGGCTAGACTGATTAAAAATAGAATTCCAACAAGTATTTACCCGATACGGTCTTTCCAATCATAGACTTTTTCGATTAACTCTTCCCTTTCTTCCTCGGTAATGATGCTCATGTTCTTTAAACGACTCGCTTCTCTTCCCATTTCATGAAATGCAGGATGAAAACCCACCTCTGCAGATTGCATAACCTGGTCTCTTAGGCGAGAAAGGACTTCAGAAATCTCTCTTCCTCTTTTAAGCTCCTGTAATTGAGTTAAAAATGCATCCAAATATCTTCCTGCCTTGGTACTTGTACTATCAAACGCAGCAGTCTCTTTTGGCTTTCGTGGTTCTGGTTGTGCGACTGGAGCAGCTTTAACGGTCTTTTTTACTTTGGGAGCTGCTCTAGAAACAGGTGCTTGAGTAGTTGCAGTTGAAACTCCTCCCACTGACTTCATCAATTCATCTATTCTCTGAGATATCTTTTCTAATTTAGTAGCTAAGACTTTAGCGGTTTTAGTCACTAGTTCCAAATCGTTTTGAATTTGTTCAACTTCTTCAGGTTTAACCATGATCATTTTTATCCATTGAAGTCATTTTTAGTAGTTTCGGATTACTCTCTCTCTTTCGAATTTATAAGAACTTCTTTTCTCTATATTCCTGAAGTGAGGTGATGAACAAAAAGGAAGGATATTTTTTGTAAAATCTTCCTTCGTAACTACGTTAAACGAGTAACCCGTCAAAGGTGAAGGATTATACGCTTGAGAAAACTTTAAACGATTGTAGTTGTAGATTCTGAAAGAAAATTTTGTAAAAAGTAATCTCAATGGAAGACGTCATTTATTGGGGCGCCAACCTGCCGAATAGCGGATGTGTGACTCATCCTGTTCAGGAGATAGTACTTCTGTCCTGTCTGACAAAATCAGTCATATTCAACTCATCATTTTAACAAGAATTTACCTTTCCTTCTTTTTTCCATTTTTTCGAAATAATGGAGTAAGAAATTATCTATAGTGGATGCTTCTATTCTCTCCTTTATACTGTGGATTATAACATTAAAAAAGAAGCTAAGGATTAATAGACTTTTAACTGTTAATAAGGGCAAAATTTTGTCTATTATGGATGTTAATCCCTATACACTTTTAGGAAATAGTTGAGTATTAGTATAAAGAGCCTCAATGGCTGGAAGCGTCTTTCCCATTAAGAAGCGAATCATTGCCCCGCCAGCTGTACTCATATAGGAGAGTTTGATTTTATTCTTCTCTAAAATTGAAATACTGTGTCCACCACCAGCTAAAGAAAATCCTTGAGATTTACTCATGGCTTTAAATACTTCTAATGTCCCTTTTGCAAATTCTGGGTCTTCAAATCTTCCCATTGGACCATTAAAAACACAAGTCGAGGAATTTTGAATAATTTCTGTATAAAGTTCGATCGTCTTTTCTCCTATATCAAAAATCGATGCATTTAATGGAAGATCGTTCATATCATAATTAGTTCGACCATTTTCATCAACTGCAAAATCTTTCTGAATCTCAATTTTATCGGAAAATTCTGAAAGCAAACTTTTAGCTGGATCAACAAATTTTAACAAATCTTTTTTCCGAAGAAAACTCATTGTCGGTTCTCCCAAGGATTTGTCCATTGCAATTAATAGAATCTCAGAAATAACTCCTCCAGTTAAAACTACATCTGCAATATCATTCCTAAGAACATGATCCGCAACTTTAAATGAATCTTCGGGTTTTACACCACCTAGTACGAAGACACAGGGTTTTTGAGGATTATCTACAACTCGTTGGAGGTTTGTTACTTCTCTCTCCATGATAAGACCAGCAGCTGCAGGTAAAATCCCTGTAAATCCAACTAGGCTCATATGTGACCGGTGAGCTGCAGAAAAAGCATCATTGATGAAAATCTCCCCTACACGAGAAAGACTTTTGATATACTCATTTGTAGCGTGTTCTTGAGGAGTTTTATTTAGGATTTCTCCTTTAACTTGTCGAACATTTTCAAGAACTAGGATGTCACCCAGATTCATTTGACCTATCCTCTGTTCTACATCTAGCCCGTGCGTTTGTCCAATGAAATCAACAGTATACTTGTCTGATAGTACTAGTTGTAATTTTTCGGCATGTTGCGCTAAACTACTAAAATCAACACTCCCAGGTCTTCCCTGATGAGCAATAATAACTATTTTTCCTTGATTGTCGGAAATTGCTTTAATTGTATCTGCATGTGCTTTAATTCGGGTAAAATCTTGGATATTTTTGTTGTCATCAAGTGGACAGTTAAAATCTACTCGAGTTAAGCAAATTTTCTCATTTAAATCGAAATCTAACAGAGACCTCATATCTAAACGCGGAAAAAAATTTTTTTTTCAACCTTTCTCAGTTAGCTAGACAAAAAAAGACAAGTGAGGAGAAGCTTTCATCCGAAAGAATCGATAAAGATTGTGTGTATACTGCAATCCAAATGACTATTGAATAATTTCAGTTTAAGGTGAGAATTAAAAATGGGAACGGGTTCTGGTTTTGGAAAAACAATACTATTCGGCGAGCATTTTGTAGTTTATGGTTTACCAGCCATGGCTTCCGCAATTGGCGATTTTACAGAAGCAATTGTGGAAATTGAAGAGGGACAGGGATACGAGCTATTTGATAATCGACCTGAGGTACCTGGATACAAAAAAAAGAAATTTGATGAACAAAAGGTCTCGATCAAAAACGTTCTTGACTTTATGGGTGTAAACCTTGATGAAAAGAAGATGAAAATTACATTAGGGGGAAATTTAACCTGTGCTAGTGGTGTAGGAGCCTCTGCAGCAAGTTGCGTTGCCTTAGCACGCGCAATTAATGATGAATTTCAACTAGGGTGGGATGATACAAAAATCAACGAGGCCGCATATGAAGGGGAAAAAGGATATCACGGAACTCCAAGTGGTATTGACAATACCGCATCAACGTTTGGAGGGTTGGTTTATTTTGTAAAAAACCTTCACGGAGGGCCAAATACAATGGAGACCATAAAACTCTCTGAACCCGTCGATCTCGTCATAGCTAGTTCAGGAATGACTGCTAATACGAGTGTAGTTGTAGCAGATGTACGTGAAAAGAAAGAAGAGAATCCCAAGTGGTTTGATAGAATAGTAAAAGAATATAAATCAGTAGTAAAAGAAGGCCGTCATGCTTTGGAATTAATGAATTTAAAACAAGTAGGAAGACTCATGAATAAAAATCATGAACTTTTACAGGAAATAACTGTTTCTAATGATATTCTAGATAAAATGGTATCTATCGCAAGAGAAGCAGGTGCCTTGGGGGCAAAAGTTACAGGCACAGGACGGGGAGGCAATATTAATGTATTAACACCAGGAGTAGATCTTCAGGATAAAGTTTACAACGCATTAAAGGATGCAGGGTTTGCTGTCTGGAAAACAAAAATCGGAGTTTAAATTAAAGTATAATAAAATGCAGGTGTAGATTGATATGGATTTTCGAGAGTATATTACTCAATTAGAAAATAAAAATGGAATTACAAAAATCAAAAAAGCTGTTGATATAGATATTGAAGCTGCTGCTGTATTGAAAACAGCGGAACCAACCCCAATTTTATTTGAAAATGTCAAAGGTTATTCAGATTTCCGAGTTGCAGGAAATATTTTCAGTACAAAGATCAGTATAGCTGACTATTTTGGAATTTCGACCGCAGAGCTTATTCCCAAATTAACCTCTGCAATTGATAATAGGAGTCTACCTGAAGAGGTAACCAGTGCACCATGCCAAGAAGTGGTCATGGAAAGTGTGAATTTAGATAAATTACCTATCTTAAAACATAATGAACGCGATGGTGGACGCTATATTTCATCAGCAGTTGTGGTAACAAAAGATCCTGAATATGGACAGAATTTAGACTTTCATCGTGCAATGCAGTTTTCCAGTGACCGTATGAGTACACGGATCATCAAAGGAAGAGATTTTTACAAATTCTTAGAGAGAACAGGGGAAGTGGATGCAGTATATTGCGTTGGAAATACCCCCAATGTATTAGTAGCTGCAGCAACTTCAGTTAAAACGGGAATAAATGAGCTAGAAATTGCGAATGCACTCGCACCAACCCAAATAGTGAAAGCGAAGTCTATTGATGTATTAATTCCCGCAGGATGCGAGGTTGTACTAGAAGGACGCGTATTTATGCAGGATCGATCAGATGAAGGTCCGTTTATAGATCTAACCGAGACCTACGATGTAGTTCGAGAAGAACCAGTTTTTGAAGTTAGAAGAATTACACACCGAAAGGATCCCATTTGGCAAGCATTAATACCTGGAGCGTTAGAACACAAAGTTTTGATGGGAATGCCCAGAGAACCCACAATCTTTAAGACAGTAAATGAGGCTGGGGTTACCTGTATCGATGTCAACGTTAATCCTGGTGGTTCTTCTTGGTTACATGCCATTGTAAAGATTGATAAAAAGGAAGAGGATGATGGTAAGAAAGCTATCCATGCCGCATTCCAAGGACATCGAAGTTGTAAACATGTGTTTGTCGTAGATAAGGATATCAATATTTATGATCCTCTCGAGGTCGAATGGTCAATGGCAACACGATTCCAAGCTGAACGCGATTTAGTTGATATTGGAAAAGAACCAGGATCAAGTTTAGATCCTAGTGCCGAACCTGGGACAAAAATGACCAACAAAGTTGGTTTTGACCTAACTGCACCGCTTAAAACTGCCGGAAAAAGTTTCGGCCGAGCAAAATTTCCTGCAGTTGATCTAAAAGATTATTTTGAGGATTAAGCAAAAGAAGAAGGATCTGTTTCCCTCAGTCTTTACATAAATTAGAAGACCGATTGTCAAATTAATCAAAATAATTCGTAACTCGTACTTCCGTATCAGGATGCGTTAACCAAGGCTTTTAGAAGGTCTATTTTTCTTCTTTCTACAATAGATATACACGTAGACGAGAAGCAGCAACATGAGCGGAGAAAAAGAGAAAGTAATGGTACTGGGTTTAGTCTGTGAACGAGTACGAAGCCAAGCTGTGATATCCTCAACATAAAGACCTCCAGTTCCGATATCGACAGGATAACCCCCAAAGACTAATCTAACCTGATAGGTCCCTGTAACAGTACCAGAAGTATTCAACAAGTGATATTCGAGATTCAGCATCCCTCTTTCATCTGCAGTGCTGTGCTGTACGTACATAACTGTCCTTGTTTCACCTGGGACAACAGGAAAAATATGTGGGCTACCACGCCAATCATGCATTTTTATCAATGTTAGATTAATACCTGAAGTAGAACTAGCATCTAACTGTATCGTAAAATTATATGTGGTGCCAATGTTGCCCTCCTCAACACCATAGTCCATAATAGTAGCAATTTCACTAGTGTTACTAAGACTTAGATTTCCTTCTTTATAAATCATACTCGTAGAGACAGTTACTAATGGATTTCGATGAAGAAAATCATGATTTAAGAATCCCAAAGAACTAAGTAATACACTAACTATTAACAGTTTTTGAAAATTCCTCATTATTTTCCACCTCAATATAAAAAGAAGTGATTTGGGGGTTTATTAATCAAACCCATCGTATTTGCTAATATACACCCATAGATTTTCCTCGGTATCTGGATGTAAGTACCATGTACCACCAGGAAGTATAGTCAAACTCCTTAAAGAAGAAGGGGACGGGCCAGTCAATTCCTTTTGTGCAGGTTTATTTCTTTCATCTGAATTTCGCAAAAACAATAATATCATGAATCAAGTACAACTTCCATTAGATTTAACCAAATATCCAAAGAAAGATCAAAAATATCTTATCTCTCAATCAATGAAGTCTAGTAGAGTGGTAGATACGTATGGTAAGTCTTATACAGCTGCAAGCATTCCCGATGTTGTTTCAGGTTATAATACAACTTCAGGATCGACAGAGCTTTTATTCATTAAAGTAGTAAGCAATGATATTGTTTCTTCTGTTGAAGGAGTCATTTCAGAAATTTTTAAAACTAACCACGATAGAGCTGATCCTTTTCTTCCATTTTCAGCAACCGTTTTTTTAGCTTCAGATCTAAATAAATTTCCACCTATAGGGGAAAATCAAAGAAAAATTTCTCTTCTTTTGCAAAAACACAAAGCGGACGGGATAATAAACTTTGAAATACCTGATTTAAGTACTGAGGGACTATCTCGTTTTGGGGAAATATGGGCAATAGTCAGAAATGAGTATGTAGAGAAGAACAATTTTAATGAGTCAAGAAAAGAGTACCTCAAAGATCCAGAGAAATTCAAAAACTCTCTAATATCAATAGTAACAGAAAAAATAAACGATTTCCAGAAACTTAATCCAATCTCAAGAGATGAAGTCAAAAAGAGGTTTACCCTTATAGATTTTGAGGCAATAACACGGACAGAATTTACTCAGAATACACTCCAAAGATATCTCGAATATATAAATACTCATTCCAATTCAGAAATAAAAGAACAATAAATCGAGTAAGAAATTTCTTTCAAGCATTAGAGTTATCTTTTGTAAGTAAGAGTTGTAATAATGGAGAGATAATTATGGAATTGACATCCGAAGAACAGGAAATGGTGGCAGGGAAACATGGAAAAGCGGCGCAAACAGCAATGGAGATTCTCATAACTTTAGGTGAGATTTATGGCGCGAAGAAACTTATCGATGTTACATCCGTACAAATTGCTGGGGTCAGCTACGCAAATTTAAATGAACCAGGTCTAGCGTGGCTGGAAGAAATGGCAGTAGATGGTAAGGTAAGAGTTATGACAACCTTAAATCCTGCTGGAATGGACTTAATTGATTGGCGTAAGCTAGCTATTAGTGAAGAGTTTGCAGAAAACCAGATTCGAGTTGTGGATGCATTTAAGCGCTTGGATGTGATTACTACATGCTCTTGTACCCCTTATCTTTATGGTAACCTTCCTGCGTATGGTCAACATATAGCTTGGAGTGAGAGCTCGGCTGTTTGCTATGCCAACTCGGTATTAGGGGCCAAGACCAATCGTGAAGGTGGTCCCAGTGCTTTAAGCGCTGCACTTGTCGGGAAGACTCCTGAATATGGATTTCATCTTGAAGAAAATCGACAGCCCGAATTGACTGTAAATATTGAGTGCGAAGTTAAAGGGACATTCCGATTTGGAGCGTTAGGGAAAGTACTGGGAGATCGTTTTGGTAAAAAAATTACCTACATCACTGGAATCCCCAAAGCTTCAGTTGAAGAATTGAAATCCTTTTGTGCATCATACGCTACTTACGGCGGAGTTGCACTCTTTCATATGGAAGATATTACTCCAAATAAAGTGAACCAAATTCCCGATACGATCGAAACCGTTACTGAAAATGATATGAAAAAGGCTTTGGGAGATTTAGATGATGACACTGAAATTGATTTCATCAGTTTAGGCTGTCCTCATGCTTCTTTAGCTGAATTAGAATACATTGCCAAAAAATTAAGTGGTAAATCAATTAATCCCAAAAAAGAAGTATGGATTACCACTGCACGACCAACCAAGCAGATTGCTGATCGAATGGGCTTTACAAAAATGATTGAGGATTCTGGTGCAAAGATCGCTGCAGATACCTGCTGTGTTGTAGCTCCTATCAAAGGTCGTTTCCATGGTCTTGCTTCAGATTCTGCAAAGATGTGTTATTACGGGTCTGGACGTAATAAATTTGCGGTCAAATTAATGTCAATGGATGAATGTCTTGAGGAGGCTTTGTCATAATGAAATTAACAGGTCGAAAAATCTATAAAGGAAAAGCTAAAGGTGAGGCTTTAGTAACTTCGGATAGTATCTCATTTTATGGCGGTGTGGATCCAGAAAATGGAATTGTCGTTGAAAAGGGCCATGAATTAGAAGGAGTCAGTATCAATGATAAGATTCTTGTCTTTCCTTCAGGAAAAGGATCTACTGTTGGATCTTACGTTATCTACCAGATGGCAATGACTGGTAAGGGTCCAAAAGCACTGGTTCTTAATGACTGTGAAGCTATTGTCGCAGTTGGCACTATTATAAGCGAACTTCCTTGCGTTGATCAGATTGACGTTACTAAAATTGAATCTGGTATGCAAATCGAAGTTGATGGCGAAAATGGCACCGTAGAGATTGTTTAGAGACTCTCTTCCTTTCTTTCCTTTTTTTACTCTTTTTCTATTCGAATTCCTTCCCTAGAAAACTCGATATCAATTGGCATTATTCCATTCTGAACCCATTCCTTGACAATGATCGCTGCATCTGAGTCATTGAAACAAACTCCAACACTACAATCTCCTCCTCCCGCACCAGAAAATTTTGCAACGGCACCATATTTTGAAGCCGTGTGACTCATTACTTGATGAGCTTCAATTTCTAAATGACAAGAACAAGCAAAACTTAATTCTTCTAACAAAATACGATTTTGATCCAGTAGTTTAAGTATCGATATTTGGTTCTTGGATTTAATAGCTTTAATTAATTGTTCAGTAACATCAGCAATTCTAGAAATTATAGTAAAGTAACCATCGGGATCTTTCTGTTTATACACCTTCATTTCCTGTACTAGTTTCTTGGTGGAGGCACTCGTTCCTGTAAAGCCTACCATCATGACAAGATCAGCTGGTAATTCAATTGGAATATATTGTAACAAGGGCCACTCTTTATCAACTAGTCTGTCCAAATTTTCAGTTGTAATTTCCTCTTGTAACCACTTAGGATCAAATTTTCTATAGATAAGTGCTCCTCCAAAAGTGGACGCGGCAACATCAAACCCTGATCCAAGTTTTCCTTGGCCGAGGTAATGTGAGATAATACTTAATTTAAAAATCTCTTCTTTCTTCTGGTGTGTAAAACTAGAGTTTGTATGATATTGGATTACTGCACCAATAATAGCTACAACAGCTGCGGCACTACTTCCGAATCCTACTTTCATCTCTTGTCCCGTTTCCACATTTTCCACTTTACTGATCTCACCCCAGGTTTCTAAGTGGAATGGTTTGATAGGAATGTTTCTAGATTTCAGATATCTCAATGCTGATTCAATAGCATACTTTGAGAATATCAACTTCTCATCTTCGATATCGAATGAGAAATTTCCATCAGCATAATGACATGCTGATTTCAATTCGAAATCTCTCAAATAAACACTCATCTTCTCTCTCGGTTGAATCGTAGCGTACACTCGTTGTTGAACAGCAAGAACTATACATCGAACATTTTTCTCTAGAATACTCCATTCACCTGAAAGCATCAATTTCCCAGGTGCCGAAACGGTAATCATATCTATACTATCCATATACAATCAGAAAAGATGGTCATCTGTTAACGATGTCTGCTTACCTGGATGACAAATCATGATATCTCGAACCACATCTAATTTATTTACTCGTGATTTAATAACTTCTAAATCATCTTCTAAACACAATATTTTAACTTGTGGGCCTGCATCCATGGTAAAATAACACTCTTTCCCCTCTTCTCTGAGTGTTATTACTTCTTTCATAATGGTTAATGATCCAGATTCCCAATAAATAATAGGAGGAACAGTTGTATGCATTGTGGCATGCATTTTCAGAGCATTATTTTCCGCTATTTGACCTAATAAAACAAAATCCTTTTGCGATATAGCTTTTTTCATTTTTTCCACATCAGACTCTATTGTATCTAGCCAGGCTGGATAAAAGGGAGAAGTTTTTACGGTTTGACTCATCCCTACTCGTGAAGAAACCTTCTTCTCTTCTGTCGATATAATGGTTACGATCATTGAGAGCTCTGGCCAATGATCTTCTTTCTCAATTTGAATTGCATGACTATCTGAGCCATCTGGTAGTGAACCCTTATTCCACTCTACAAATCCGCCTAGTACACTTCTGGAGGCACTACCACTTCCTCTTCTTGATAGAATACTCAATTCTTTCGTTGTGAGATTTTGATCCAGAGCTTTAATTCCAGCTAATGTTAGAGCTGCAAAACCAGATGCCGAACTGGCCAATCCCGCTTTTTTTGGAAAATTACTTTCACTCTTAACCTTAGCAAATACTTTTTCAGTAACGAATTCCTGTAATAAATCAAGATGATGGACAACCCTTGCCTTTTCTTCTCCTTCTACTGTCTTTCCATTAATAATCACTTCATTATCTGAAAATTCTTTATTAAATTCAACTGTTGTTTTTGTATTTAGAGAATCTAAGGTCATTGAAATACTCGAATTATAAGGTAATATTAAATCAGAATTTCTTTTTCCCCAGTACTTTACTAGTGCAATATTAGAATTTGCAATTGCAGTTGCTTTCATTAGCATCAATACCTTGAAGATTATGTAGAACAAAGATTAATTAATCAGTCTTTGTAAAAATGATTTATTCATAATGAAGTTATTTCCGTAGTAGCATTTTATTAAACATAAAAATTTCTGGTATTCGTTCTGTATTGGTGATACGATTCTTGAAATCTAACAAAATAATTGTAGCTTTAACAGGTGCTTCTGGAATTGATTATGGCATTGAAGTCGTAAAAGCACTATCCTCTCACAATGTTGAGACTCACGTCATAATTAGTAGGTGGGCGAAGCAAGTGATCGAAAAAGAATCACTTAGCTCTTTAGATGAATTTCAAAAGATACCTGATTATACCTATAAGGAAAACGACATGAACGCAGCCATTTCCAGTAGTTCAACTATCGTTGATGGGATGGTTGTTATTCCAGCTACTGTTAAGACGGTTAGTAATATTGCTACGGCTAATACAGGAAATTTAATCTCCCGTGCAGCGGATATCATGTTGAAAATGAAAAAACCATTAGTTATTGGCATCCGGGAGACTCCTTTAAGCCCTGCGTGTTTACATAATTTAAATCAACTCGCAATTTACGGAGCAGTAGTACTTCCTCTTAGTCCTGGATTCTATCATCGACCAAAAACTATCAATGATTTATTCGATTTTATTTCAGGTAAGGTACTAGACTGTTTCAATATCCCCAATGAAAAATATAAACGGTGGAGTAGCATCCTAGAATCAGAATAAGCCTATAAAAATTAAAGATATTAATTAAGAAGTGTAGTTCGAATGGAATCGAAAATTACTCCTCATGAAATCAATGGAAAAAAAGAAACTACCATTACATCTGAACGTAAACTTGCACATCTACAAATTTGTCTTGAGCATGATGTTCAAGGTCGTAATATCACTACTGGTTTGGAAGATATATCTTTTGTACATCATGCGACTACAGATCTCAATATGGAAGATATTGACCTTTCTATAGAACTTTTCGGAAAAAAATTACAGTTTCCATTAGTTATCTCAGGAATGACGGGAGGTCATGCGTTTGCACAGCAACTTAACGATTATTTATCTCAAGTAGCAGAAAAAACGCAAATAGGAATGGGTGTTGGTAGTCAACGAGCTGCCCTAGAGGATACTCAAGCACGAGAATCATTTGAGATTGTCAAAAGAAATGCCCCAACTGCACTTAAAATTGGGAATATTGGTGCAGGACAGATTGTAGAAGGATTATCTGCTGTTGATTTAAAAGATATTGTTTCTATGATAGATGCAGATGCGCTCGCGTTTCATTTCAATCCATTGCAAGAATCTATTCAACCTGAGGGTGATACTAATCTTCAAGATCTAATGGATAAGGTTTCAAAGCTAATAAATGCATCATCAATTCCAATTTTAGCAAAAGAAGTTGGATCAGGGTTTAGTAAGTTTGATATTGTGCGAATAAAAAAAGCAGGATTTACAGGAATTGATATTCAAGGTGCAGGAGGAACTTCATGGGCTGGGGTAGAATCTATTAGAGCAGAAGATCCAAAATATAAAAATACTGGGGAAGTTTTTTGGGATTGGGGCCTCCCTACAGCCATAAGCACCATCCTAGCGAAAGAACAGTTCAATGGACATATAATAGGTTCGGGCGGGGTAAGAAATGGTTTGGAGGTTGCAAAACTTCTAGCACTTGGAGCTGATGCAGCAGGAATGGCTATTCCATTTCTGTTTGCTATACAAGAAAATTCAATTGAGAAATCAATCAAATTCTTAGAAGAAGTTACTTATCAAATCCGCCTTGCTTGTTTCTTAACTGGATCTCAGACCATTAATGATTTAAGAACAGTTCCTTTAATAATATCTGGAAAAACAGCTGAATTATTAAGAGCTTTTGGAATTAATCCTGGCGAGTATTCTTCTCGACAAAATTAGCTATAAAAGGTAGTAGAAATTAGGATAAAGACGAAATGTAAATTTATATCCAGCTAAACATTTTTATCTATGAATTTAGGCTGATTCATTTGCCCGACCAAGGATTGGGTTGAATTAAAACCAAATTTAGGGAACTTTTACCTTATCTTTTGCAGATAATGTGGAATTTCTCAGATCCTAGACCCTGGAGGTCGAATTAAAAATGAGTAAACCATTCTATGTAAATTATGAACAGCCTGAAGGGCTTGAAAATGATGCTTTATCGGTATTAGAAACTGTTAGTGCTGATCCATCTAATATTCGTAAAGGAACAAATGAAACAACAAAAAGTGTCGAACGCGGAGATGCAAAGCTTGTTTTCTTAGCATTAGATGTTGATCCACCAGAAATTGTAGCTCACATTCCTCTTCTGTGTAAGGATAAAAAGATTCCATATCTATATGTAACAAACAAAGAAATCTTGGGAAATGCTAGCAATCTTGGTGTAAAGACAGCCAGCTGTTCAATTGTTAATGAAGGCGAATTAAAAGCTAAAATCGATAACCTTGCAGCCCGAATCAAGGAGCTAGCCGGAATTTAAGAGGCCTGCTTGAATGAGTGAGGATAATATCAGCATTCCAGCTGAAGTATTACAGATAATTGGACGCACAGGTGTAACTGGAGAAATCACCCAGGTCCGTGTCCGAGTCCTAGACGGTCGTGATCGTGGCCGAATCATTGTACGCAATGTAAAAGGACCTGTACGAAAAGGTGATACCTTGCAGCTACGAGAAACAGAACGAGAAGCCCGTAATCTTAAGCGGCCATAAAATAAAGAAGGTAGATAAAATGGTTAGATTATACGAGTGTAATTTTTGTGCTAAACAAATTGAACCTGGAACTGGTATGTCATTTGTCCGAAAGAATGGACAATTGGTTCGCTTTTGTAGCCGTAAATGTCAACGTTCCTTATTGGACTTCAAACGTGATCCACGTAAGTTCAAATGGACCAAAAAATATGTCCCTAAAATTAAAGCGAAAGCTAAATGAGAAGGTATATTCTTCCCCCTATTTTATTTTCTTACTTTGGAATAGTGTGAAAGAAAGTAAAAGAATGATTACTCCTCTTCAGATGACTTTTTCTCATCTTTCGTGGTAGTTTCTTCCTCTGCTACTTCCTCCTCTTTTTTCTGATAATCAAAGATATCTTGGAATTTCACAACTTCAAAGTCAAGAAATTCATGAAGATCTGTGCCTAAAGTGTACTTAGCAATTGCGAGTCCTTCCATAAAAATTAGATAATTTGGTAGAGAAATAATGATAGTTTTTGGATCTTCTGAGGTTTCAATGGTAACTTCCTCTAAGTTAACTCCAGTAAGACGACGAGAGATAATTTCTTTTTGAATTTCTTCTACTTCACTAAGCTGTTCAACAATAGTCACATCAAATATCAGGTCTTTACCTGCCAGAGGATGATTATAGTCTACCCGAGTCCGTCCTCCACCTGCCCAGATGATTGTTCCACTTCTACCTGCAAGCTGTACTCGATTTCCTACACGAGGATCAATATTTGCGTTTCTAAGGCGTTTAGTGGGAACCATTTCAATTTTACTGGCATCTCTATCTCCATATGCATCCTTTACTGGAATTTCGAGTGTCTGTGGCTTATCAAGATCCATACCTACCAATTGTCTTGCTAATCCAGGAATCAGAAATTTTTCATCACCTGCTCGACATAGTAGTGGGCTGTAACCTCTTTTTTCATCAAAAATTTGTTCTTGACGTGCTACAGTCTCAAGAGTTGTATCAAAAACTTTTGAATTTTCTTTTAAACGGCCTGTGTAGTTTATTTTAATCCATTCATTTTCTAGTACGGGCATGCATTTCCCTCGGGGGGTGTAATTATGAGTTTGAGTTGTCTATTCTATCTGCTGTAATTAGCTTCAATTGATAACCATGAGGACATTCCATTGAATCTTCATTAATTTCTAAGATCTTCAGTTTTTCTCCTTCAGGTAAGAATGAGGGGCGACAATGAAAATACTGATTGGGACATTCAATGATATCACATTCTCTTGGAGTAAAAGTGATAGTGGCACCTTCTATGGCTAATTTTGCTCCTGTACTTACCTTGTACGAGGAATCAATTATTTCTACAGTTTTCACTCCCTCTTCAAACACATTACAAACGTGAATAGTCTCTTTGACATTTTGAACCTCATATACCCTACCTTCCTCAAGTTTCAAACAAGCACCACGAAGTCGACAATCGGAACACCCTTCGGTTTCACCAACGAAGATGAATTTATTTCCGGGTTTAGACTGCTTTACACCAAGTAAGGTAATTTTTACAGGTTTATCTGATGCCATATATCGAACACTCAAGAAAGAGGTTTTGATCAGGGAATTTAAGGCTATTGGAGTATTATTATGAGTTAAACATATTTGTTTCTAAGCGAATTTTGGTCAATCCGCAGAAATCTATTGAGATTGATTTAGAAATACTCTTTTTCTACTTGGATGACTTCATCAGATGTTGTACATGAGGAATAATCAATAAGGAGATTTTGATTGAGTTTTATGAACTGATTACCCCATTTAAAGTGTGAAAGTATTCTACTTGCCAATTCAGGTTTACTTAGAATATATAATGAAGCCGCCAATGCTTCAACACTACTTAATTTAGCTTGTTTCCCATAATTAACAGGATTTGCTGCCACTAAACGTGGAAGTGATCGCGAATTCGGAAATGAATGAGAAAAAATATCCTCTGCTTGATTCCATGAACAGTCAAGTACAGTTAATCCAAATCGATGATAAATAGAATTATCACTTATTGTCAGTTTAATCTCCGAAAGAGGATTTAGTACAATCGAGGCTCTAGGAATTTGAGAGATTCGCTTCACAAAGCGAAAATTGTCAATATTCGAGAGTTTGCTCTGTTTATAAAGTTGCCATACTTTGGTTCCAGTACACTTGCGTCGATCACATTGGTTTGCATGATAGAGCGTTATTAAATTTCTTGAAGTGTCTTCACTTCTCATAATAATACTCGCCTTGGTTCTTCTGTTCACGGTCGAGTTTTGAATCATATTTATTTACTCTTGGGCGTCCTGTCTTCGGATCTCTTCTGAAAGTGATTTTTAAGTTCCCTAAAAATCGATTCATCCCTGTTCTTACAGCCGAGGGAGCATAAGCTCTTCCATATTCACCCGGTATTCCAAGAAATACAATATTTCGATCAGAAACATAATCTTGAGTTACAATATCATGTTCCACTATAAAAGCAGCCGCATGACGCGATTGAATTATCCTCCGTATCAATTTTGCCGCATTTAACCTATCTTCAATTGATAGAAATGCCGAAGGTTCATCAAACAGGTATAAATCTGCAGTCTGAGCTAAAGTCTCTACTATTGCTACTTTTTGCTTTTCTCCCCCACTTAAATGGCGGACTTGTTGATCAAGTAGTCCTTCCAATCCAAAAGCTTTAATATTTTCGCTTTTGAATTGAGGAGTAGCCACAATCGACCCTCCTTTCTGAAGTAAGTAAGCTTCCACAGATAAATCCGAGTCTAAAGAAATATATTGAGGCTTATAGGCGATTCGTAAAACAGATTCTTCGATATCATCGTTTTCCTCTGAATCTTTACCCCCTACTAATTTCTGATTCTCTACCATACCAGATGTTGGTGTTTCCAACCCAGCAAGCATTCTTATGAAAGTGGTTTTTCCAATGCCATTTGGGCCAAGGATTCCAATAATTTCATTTTGGTGAATTGCCCCTCCTCTAATATCAAGAGAGAATTTACTCTCATCAAAATTCTTTGAGAGATCCTCATATGTTAGAAGTTTATCCGAATCTAGTTTTGCAGTTCGTTCTGAAGATTTTTTGATTTTTATGGAATAATTTCGAAATCGCATATTTTCTGAAGGAATAAATCCATCTAAGAAGACGTTAATTCCTTCTTTTTCGGAATACGGAAGTGAACAGATTCCATAGGACGCAGGACTTCCATAAAACATTGTAACATAATCGGAAAGGTAATCCAGTACGGCCAAATCATGTTCAACGACAATCACAGTTTTCTTGTCATTAATCAGACTACGGATAACTCTACCTGTACGTAAACGTTCATTGATATCTAAGAAGGACGAAGGTTCATCGAAAAGATAGATATCAGCTTCTCGTGTTATAGCTACCGCTATGGCAACTTTTTGCAATTCTCCTCCCGAGAGAACAGCAATTTTTCTATTCCAAATTTTGTCCAATGCTAGATCTTCTTTCAGATCATTTAGTGCGTTTCTTTCATCAAATCGACTTAAAACTTCTTTTACGGAACCTTTTACTTGCTTTGGAATGTTTTCAATTGTTTGTGGCTTTCTGATGCATTTTATTTCTTGATCTATCATTTTCTGGAAGAAATTTTGTAATTCTGTACCCTTATAAAATTCTTTTACTGTCTCCCATGAGGATTCTTTGTCATGCTGACCAAAATTTGGAATTACATCTCCAGAGAGTATTTTTAATGCAGTTGATTTTCCAATCCCGTTTTGGCCAACGAATCCGTTCACTTTATTAGGTTTAATTATGGGTAATCGAAACAAACTGAATCCATTTCTTCCAAATCGCTGTGTTAGATCCTTGTCGAGTTTTTCTGGAGTATTTATTATTGTGAGTGCCTGAAAACGACATGTACGGGCACAGATCCCACATCCTGTACAAAACTGTTCATGGATTATTGGCTGAGATACATCTGTGGGAAATTCAAACATTTCTGTTCCAGAACGAACTACCGGGCATGAACCCCGACATTCTTTCACACAGCGTTTCGGTTTACATTTATCAGTATTAAGAACTACAATTCGCATTGTTTGTGATAGCTCCCTGAACTTTACGAGCAGTTCAGCTTTCTAGTTCTATACTAAAGTATTTTGAGTTTTCTTTAAGTGAGATATGAGAAGAAAATGAGCATCGCTCCAATGAGTAATCCAGCTTCTGTTCACCTAAATAAGTCACCCGATTTAGGTTCCTGACATCAACCTAAGCGCAACTCTCCTAGATCTTGTAAAAGATCAAATATTCTGCTTGCATTCACCGAGGATGTTCGTCTCACCGATTCCTTATTCGTCCTCAAGAGCTTGAATGGTCACGTGTTGCCACAGACCTTACTCTATCCTCGCCATTTGAATAAGGGCGTGTCGTTTCTGTAACAGAGCCCAACCTCTCGATTGACTGAGATTTCACTTTTAAAAAGTAAATCCCTGTTCGGTACGAATGAATGGCTGGAATTTCCTCAGATTTACTAAGAAATCCGAAGTCAGGCTGTTGCTTCGATGCTCAATTTACAAAAATAATATCCACATTTATAAGCTTTTTTTCCCTTAGAACGCTGTTTTCTCAGAACGAAGATAAATTCCAATATCAATTATGTTTTTCAGGTGAATTCGATCTTGTTTTTGGTATAATCTTGCATAACCTATTGGAATTCCCTTTTTATCTGTTACTAAAACTAATGAACCTTCCGAAGCTACTGTTGAGTAGTTTTTTGAATTCTCTAGATTCTTATCTACGTCTTTACCATATATAAATCGTTCTACTTGTCTAGAAGAGAGAATAATTGGATTTTGACAATATCTAGCCACAAAACGGAGCGATTCAATTCCGATTTTAAATTCCTGATTGATTAGAAATCCTAATTTTACCTTATACGCCCGAATGGAAAAGAGCTTTGTCCCCCCTCCTTCTATTATCTTATTTAACCATGATTTTTCAGAGGTTTTGAAAAGGTATACATCCTCTCTTTGATCTCGAATCTTAATAGGAGAATATTTCTTCTGAATTGAATTTAATTCATTTTCATTTATCAATTCATTGATTGTTCTAGTTACAGCACGGATTTCTTTTTCTGAAAGTGTAGAAATTCTCACTAAGCGGTCACCTTCTCCATCAGAGTGACGAAAAATCCATCCATTCCTTGACTGGGGAATATTCTTTTGGTTTTACTTATCTGAGAATGATAAACAGTGTCCCATTGTGTATTACTACCTGGAACACCAATATTAATTTTGATAGGAAGAACTCGAACCTCACCATCATGCCTAGTAAGAAATTCGTTGATTTGAACTTCCCCTTCTTCAGGTTCTAGACTACATGTTGAATATACAAGTGTGCCATTAACTCGTAATTGACTCCAAGCCTTATCTAGAAGTTCCTTTTGAACTTGAGAATGACGTTTGATATCTTTTATCAGTCTCGGTTCCAATCGTTTATTCTTTGATAATTTAAGTCCTGTTCCAGAGCATGGAGCATCTAATAGGACATGATCAACTTTAATATCTAATTTAGGGAAAGATCTAGCATCTCCATTTAGGATGATTGTGTTATAAACACCCATTCGCGCAAGATTCGATTTTAGTGCGGGTATTCGTTTTTTTGATTTTTCTATGGCAAAAATTGTCCCTGTATTTTTCATAGAACTAGCAAGTAAACATGTCTTAATTCCTGGAGAAGCGGTCATATCTGCCACTAAAGAATCAGATAAAGGATTCAAACTCTTGGGTGGAATAATTGATGTGAGTGATTGAATTGTAAACTGTCCTGATAAATACTCTTTTGACGCTACTATGCTAAATGGTTCAAAATCCAGAATTAGACAACCAAGTTGTGATTGGGATTTAAATCTAAATCCCTGTTTTTCAAGACTCTGTTTTAGTTCTGGTTTTGTCGTATATAGGAGATTTGGAGCAATAATTCGCGGATCCGAATGCTCTAAGATTTCTAAGATATTTCTAGTTGGTTTTTCGCCATAAAAGCGTCTCCATCGGTCACTGAACTCTCTTGGAATCGATTTTTCATGCATAGAGTCCCTATCCTAAATCCAAATCCTTTCTTATTAGTAGTTCTAAGTATGATTTTCGTTCCTCTTTTCCATCCCATTCTGGAAATATCTCTTTTGTAAAATTCACCAACTTGTCTTTCTTGTTTTGTATTTCTGTTTTATCCTCAGAGACCATGAGCTCAATTTCGATGTAGTTTTCTAATCCTTCAACCTCATCTAGGGACAAGGTGATTGATTGCTTCCTCCAGTTAGTCCGTTTTTTCGAAACTTCCCTTACAATGGAGAAACCCAATCGTTGAAAAATCCTTGTTGCCTCAGCATGATGAAGTATCCCTGTAGTAATCTCTTCACGAATTTTCATCTCTCTACCTTTTTTTGGACCCTTGTAAGTCACTTCTATTTTTTCATCCTTACCGTTTGAAATGATTCGTCTGATTCGGAAAGCTTCATCCGTTTGATAGAAATCAATGATTGGACTCTGAAAATAAGTATCGATTTGAAAAATTTCTTCCTTTGAAGACCCAAGGATTTTTGTGATATACGCTCTTAGGTTGACATTCACAAAAACATTTGCAACTGGGATTTTTAGTTCCGCTTCCAAACAATCACATCTTCAGTGAAGAAAAATTACCTTAATCCATATTTTAATAGATTCGGGTTAGTAGATTTTTTATACTCGTATGCCTGTACTTACTCAGTACATCCAATCTACTCACCTCAGGAGTTAGATTATGCCTCCCATCCTTCGTCGACCCAAAAGAAAATCTGAAAAGAAATCACTTACTGATTTACCTACTCCTCCCTCTCTTGAAGATAAAATTTATTCTCAATCTGTTTATTATCCTATACTCGCTCCTCCTCCTATATCTCCTGATGATATTATTGACCGTCCTCCTTTTCCTGAGGAAACAGGATCTGAAGGTTCCGATCTTACATCGGTCCTATCACTTGAAGATGATTTAACTTCCGATATCCTCAAAGAAATTCGAGAAAGCGGTTTTGGTTCGGTATTGAAAGGAGCTCCCCCCAAAAATCCCATCGTTTTGCATGTTGAAGAGCTAGCAATAAAGAAGTTTAAAGCAGCAATAGAAGCTTATCTTACTGCAGGAGAAAAACATTTAGAATTAAATTTTTATGGAAATGCAAGCTGTTTATATTCATGTGCTGTTCTATGTGTGTTTTTAAGTGAAGATACTTTTCAAGCAGCCCATCTAATGAAAGAACTTGGTACAAAACTTCCTGCTAATGTAGTAAATAGTCACATCTTTCAAGGAGTAAGATTGTTGTTAAAAGCAACTCTTCTCAAGAATATTTCCTATTTAAAACAAGCTGAAAAATGGTTGTTCTGTGATACAAATCATATGTACCAAGAAGAAAAAGAACTTATTGAAAGAGCGGTTCGCGAGGCAAGAGTTGCAATAGAAACTCAAGCATTCGATGCCTAGTTATGTTGCTAGTATGGATGATTCTCTTCCATAAAGTGACTTGATTTGGTAAAGTTCCATGGGAGAGTGTTTTCCTTCCTGAATTGCATCAGCTAACCAATAAATCCCTTTATGGATACCCTCACCAGTTACTGCACTTGTTTTGAATATTGAAAGAACTCTACTCATCTTTTTATTGATTCCCATAAAATTTGCTAAATCTTCTTCTGTACAATCGACCAGGTCAATTTTATTAGCAAAGATTGCTAAGGGGATGTTCTTTAAATGATTCATTTTCAACATTCGCCAAAGGTAATTACGACTTTCTGGAAAACGAGCAGGATCACTTAAGTCGATCACATAAATTAGCCCCTTCGAATTTTTGGTGTACATTTCCCATAACGCTCTTCTAAACTGTAATTGACCTCCTAGATCCCAGGCAGAAAAAGTAACATCACCTATCTGAATCGTTTCAGCATTCATTCCGATAGTAGGGGTAGTATCAGGAATCCACCTACCTGTTTTCAATCTTTGTAGCATTGTTGTTTTTCCAGCACGATCTAGCCCTAGTACACTAATCTTCGCATTTTTTTTCATCAAGTGAAACATTTCTCCTTATATTTTGCGATTCTGTGTGTTTATCAAATAAGAAAATAGAACGTCCTCTTATATAATTAACGTTTCAAAATCCCCCTATGCATTTTTTGATTCAGAGGAATCATTTAGAAGGATACTTATGGGGAAGGTTTGAACATTTTAAACACCAAAAATTTACCGATTAGAGCGATAGGGACCTGAAAAGATGAAAAAAACTGGAATTATTTGGTCTGACCAATTCACTAATTATAATTTGGGGGAAGGACATCCAATGAATACAAGAAGACTGGATATTCCGTATCAGCTTTATAGAAATCTTGATTTTCTGAATAATCCCTCATTTACAGAGTTTACACCAGTAGAAGCGTCAGAAGACGATCTCTTAAGATTTCATTCTAAAAATTACATAAAAATGGTTAAATCCCTTTCTAAAGCAGGAGATGGTTATTATGGCCGATATGGTTTAGGAACAGGTGATTGTCCTGTATTCCCTGAAATGCATGAATCTTCTTGTCTTATTGTAGGTGGTACATTAGAGGGAACAAAACGTATCATGAATAATGAGGTTAATCAAGCGTTTTCTCTAATGGCTGGTCTACATCATGCCTTTGAAGAACAAGCAGCAGGTTTTTGTTATTATAATGATGCTGTTATTGCAATAAATTACCTTCAAGAGGAATATGGAATCGAACGGATTCTCTATATCGATACAGATGTTCATCATGGAGATGGAGTATTAGGAGCCTTCTATTCTAGCAAAAATGTCCTTGGCGTTTCAATCCATGAATCACCCCAATTTCTTTTTCCTGGTACAGGACTTTCTGATGAGATAGGACGAGAGGATGGTTTAGGATATACAATAAATATCCCCTTATTCCCAGGAACATGGGATGACCTCTATATTGAACTTTTCGAAGGAATAATTCCCTGCATATGGAAAGAGTATGACCCAGAGTTTATTATCTGGCAATGTGGAGCTGATGGTCACTTTGGAGATATACTCGGACATTTAAATTTAACAACCAATTTATATAATTATCTTGGAAGAAGAATATCAGAATTAAGTAGTGATTGTTCCGCGAATGGACGATTGTTATTACTAGGAGGAGGAGGATATAATCCTGACTCTGTAGCTCGCGTGTGGATGGCTACATTAGCAGGAATAAGCGGTGTTTCTCTTCCTGAATTTTCTCCTACAAACTGGATCGATTATTGTAAGAATGTATATGAGTTAGACGTCAGTCCCAAATTAAATGATGATAAGCTTGATCCTCAGAAAATTGAACGTCATATTTTAATAAATGAAGCCAATTCCCAATACCTTCAGGTATTAAAAGAAGAAATACAAGAAGCAGGGGTATGGAGAAAGTGTTCAGAAAAAATTTGAATACTTATGTCTCTAAATTTGCAATAATCTCTATATACTAGTAATGCTCTGTAAACCATTAACAGCACATTATTTCTGAATAAGAAAAGGAAGCAAGTCAGATGAATGATAAGAAATCAGTTGATATTATCCAAGAGGCATTATTCTCATCATCAGTCTTTAAAGAAGGTGGAGAACGAACTCTTAATCAATCTTATATTCCAGAGGTCTTGAATTTTCGAGAAGATCATATTCGGAGGATCTCTCAGAATTTTCGTGAACTTTTTTCTTCTGAAAGAGGAGGATATTCTGGGTTTTCAATAAATATGGCAATTACTGGATCTGCTGGAATTGGTAAGACAGTTACCAGCCGTTATACAGTCGATCGAATACAATCTGCTGCTGAAAAGTATCATCTGAAGTTGTATACTGACTATAAGAATTGCTGGACAACTCGTACAAAAACCTCAATTCTACGCTCGATTCTTCGTGACCAATTTGGCGTTGCGAGTCGTGGATTTAGTGATGAAGAGTCAACAGATATCTTGATTAGACGACTGAATTCAGAGCAAGCATATTTGCTTTTAATTCTGGATGAAGTTAGTGTTTTAAACCAAAAAGATATTCGGGGATTTGTTCATTTATCCGAGGAGTTTGGTATGGAGCATCGAATATCGCTGATAATGATTAGTCGTCCAACCGAGTGGAAAGTAGCTCTCTCATCAATGGTTTCTCAAAGAATTTCCGATGTAATTCACTTCCAACCTTATTCATATGAAGAAACTCGAAGAATTCTTGCTTATCGTGCCGAACTCGCCTTCAAATCTTATGCATTATCAGAGGATATTATTGATATGGTGGCTGAAATTTCCGATCAAACAAAAAATTTGCGCCACGGTATAGAAACACTTTATCGAGCTGGTAGGGCAGCTGATCAAAAGCGAATAGATGAAATAACACCTGAACTTATTCGTAGAGCGAAAAATGATGTATATCCAGAAATGAGAGCTGATATCTTAGAAGAACTTAATCCACACGAATTATTTGCGGCTCTTAGTGTAGCTCGGAGATTACATCATAAGGGAATTACAGCCACTACGATTGAACATTCCTTTAAAAATTATCGGATTATATGTGAAGAGTGGAATTCCACCCCCAACGGAGAAGCTGCTTTTAGAAATTATCTTTCAACTCTAGAAGCAATTGGTATTTTGGGTAAAGTTACAAAAGGTGTAAAAGGTCGAAAAGGTGTCCGTGCTCGTCTCACAATACATGATGTTCCAGCAGCGATCCTCATAGAGAGAATAGAAGTCTTTCTTTCTAAAAGATTGAAAAGTGAGAGATAGATTAAGAGAACTTCCTTAAGAATATTAAGTCGGTTTAATTATATTAAGCTTAATATAACATAACGCTTTGAGTTTAAATGAACCTTACTTCATATAATTCGTTCTGGAGGATGTCTCACAGAATCTAAGGATTAATTTATACGTGTACAAGATTTTTATTACATTAAATTAAGATCAGGGAAGTAATTTATTTGTAATACGGGAAGGAAGGTCTTTTAACTCAACGCTCAAATAATTCGTTTGTAAAGGGGTTTGTAAAACTGAGAGGATTTCCTATAGAAATGAGTCATCTTTCTGAGCTATGAAGAACAAGCATTTTTCGTGCAGGAAATTTCCAATAATTCAAATAATCACCTCCCTAGTTGATAAGGAGAATCTGCCCTCTGAAAATAGAATTAGGTGGAGAACACAATTCCAGATAAACCTGAAACGAATTCTTCAGAACTAATGGAACTAGAACTAGAATTAAAAAGAATACTATTTGAATTCACAGAGACTCCTATTTCAGTGAAATTCAGTAAACCGTTTGCAGGTTTTGATTTTGGAGGGATTAAAATTCCTTCCGCCACTGAAAACAGTAGAATGGATATTCCATACTTCATTGCTGAATTATTATGGAGAGAAGATCTTATTGAAGACTTTAAGAATAATTTTCCTTTTTCTTTACAAGAGTTAACGGCAGCTGTTCGGAAAGAAATCCGTCAAGGGGAAGTACAACAACTTCATCCTTACTTCTATTCGTTATTCAATGAACAGGTATTAAAGTCAACTGTTAATGATTCAGATTATGATGAAATAGAGTTAAAACGTCAAAAAGATCGTTTTAAACAACTGATAACTGAAAGACTTTCAAAAATCATAAAACTATCTGATAGTAACGAATTAAATACTCAGAAACTGAATCTAACTGCATCAGAAACCATTCTTATGAAAAAATTGCATTCTTGGGTTGTAAATTGGAAATCCTTAGTTAATCAAGAAAAGAAGAGAGAATAATCATGAGTCTGCCTTTTGATATACGAGGTCGATTTGAATCATTCATCAATGAATTTGCAGATGAAACTGGAATGTTGCGTTATCGCGAAAAAATTCGCGATATGCCTCGTCAAGAACTTCGAAGTCTGTCAATATCTTATAATGACTTATTACATCATGATCCTCGGTTAGCAAGAGAAATTGTTCTTAATCCTGAAGAATGTTTGAGTGAAGGAGAAAAAGTACTACACGATATCTTAATGCAGATCGATCCAGACTACTATGATAAGTACCAGCTATTCCATATTCGAATTGATAACTACACTGACAAGGTACTTCTTCGTACTTTAAAAACCGAACATTTGGGTTTACTTACTAGTTTTGAAGGTATAGTAATAGGCGTCACAGAAACTAAACCACTGCTCATAGAAGGACATTTTAAATGCGCGTCCTGTGGTCACCATCAAGTTGAGACGTTTCCTGAAGGAATATACAATCCTCCATATCAATGTGGAGATGAACATTGTCAAAGAAAAGGATCCTTGAAACTACTAATTGAAGATAGTCAATTCATCGACTGGCAAAAAATTACTATTCAAGAACGCCCAGAAGAACTCCCTCCAGGGCAATTACCGCAAAGTATAACGATTCACATCCTTGATGATTTGGTGGATCTTGCACGGCCTGGAGATCGAGTAGGTATTGTAGGAATATTAAAAGCCCGAGTAACTCGACTGCTAAAAAGAGGGCAATTAGCAACGTATAGTAAGTTCTTTCAGGGAGTGAATATTAGCAAAGAAACAGCAGAGTACATAGATATTGAGATTACAGAAGAAGATCTTAAACAAATAGAAGAATTATCAAAATCTCCATACATAATCAAGAAGATACGTGATTCACTTGCCCCTTCGATTTATGGCCATGATTTAGTCAAGGAGGCGATTGCTACATTACTTTTTGGAGGTAGTGAAAAAAAGACTCCTGATGGGTTAAAAATCAGAGGTGAATCCAATATCCTGCTGATTGGCGATCCTGGGGTTGGAAAGAGCCAATTATTGAAATTCGTCTCTAAGTTGGCCCCAAGGGCGTTATATACAACGGGGAAAGGAAGTACAGCTGCTGGATTGACAGCAGCTGTCATGCGAGATCAAGATACTGGAGAGATAACCTTAGAAGCTGGAGCATTAGTACTAGCCGATCAAGGGATAGCTATGGTGGATGAATTCGATAAAATGCGTCCTGATGATCGCACAGCAATCCATGAAGCGATGGAGCAACACACGATAAGTATAGCTAAGGCAGGAATCGTTGCTACGTTAAATGCAAGGACTTCAATCCTAGCAGCTGCTAACCCTCGAAGAGGCAGGTGGAATCCCTACAAGGCCACGGCAGAAAACTTAAACCTTCCTCCCACGATCTTATCACGTTTTGATTTAATTTTTGTCCTTGAAGATAAGCCTGATTTGAAAGAGGATCATGATAAGGCAACACATATATTAAGAATCCATAAACTCCAAACACTTCCAGTTGATCCTCCCATTGAGCAGACCCTTTTACGCAAATATATCGCACATGCAAGGAGGACAATGCAACCAAAACTCTCGGATGAAGCTGAAGCCCGATTATTAGAATATTATACCGATTTAAGAAGTTCAAGCGGTAAGATCGAGGAGGGCCGTCCAGATCCGATTGCGATTACCCCACGCCAGCTAGAATCGCTAGTTCGATTATCAGAAGCGCGTGCCAAAATGCGATTGAGCGAAGAGGTCACTTATGAAGATGCATCAGGAGCTGTAAATCTTATGAATGCAACACTGGAGAAACTGGCCAAGGATGCTGAAACTGGTAAGTTAGATATCGATAAATATGCTTCTGGGATAAGTGATCAAAGTCGAAGACGGTTGGATCGGATAGATGCCTTGATAGATAATATGTTGAAAGAATCTGAAAATGAACCAATTGCAATTAATTCGATCATTGAGCAAGCAGTTGAAGATGGATTAGATCGAAATCAAGTTGAACAAGCTTTAGCAAAAATGATTCGAATTGGGAAACTATTCGAGCCTCAACAAGGTCGGGTTCAAAAGATTTAATCATCTGATTATTTGGGGTACCAATGAAGGTAGATTCATTACCAGTACAATCTGGAATCAAAAAAATAATCATTGAAACCGATGGTATAAAGGAGTTATATCCTCCACAAGAAGCCACGATTGAAAAAGGTTTGCTCGAGGGAAAAAATCTTGTAATATCTATCCCTACTGCAGCAGGAAAAACCTTGCTTGCAGAAATCGCTGCATTACAACATGTGACTGAATATCGAACAAAAGTCGTGTATTTGTGTCCATTAAGAGCTCTTGCTAGTGAAAAGTATCAGAATTTCAAACGTTTTCAAAAGCTGGGTGTGAGAATTGCAATCACATCAGGTGATTACGATTCAAAAGATCATTATCTTCCTCGTTATGACATTATTGTTTCAACAAATGAGAAGTTTGATGCCCTTATGCGACATCAGGTGAGCTGGATTGAGGATGAAGTTAGCCTTGTTATTGTTGATGAATGCCACTTATTAAATGATCAACACCGCGGCCCTACCCTTGAAATATTGTTAGCGCGATTACTACAACGAAATACTAAGCTACAAATTATTGCTTTAAGTGCCACTGTTGGAAATAGTGATGAACTTGCTGAATGGCTAAAGGCGGAATTAGTGCAAAGTGATTGGCGACCTGTTCCGCTAAAGGAAGGTGTTTATTATGATAATTATGTCACGTATTCAGATTATGCTACTCGTGATGTTCCATTTAAGAATAAGGAACCATTACTCAACCTAGCCCTAGATTCGTTTCATTCACAAGAACAATTACTGATTTTTAATCCTTCGCGCCGATCTGCCGTTTCAAACGCAAATAAGATCGGTGATCTCTTAGAACCTTTACTTGAATTACAGGATAAAAAAGGATTATCAGAGAAAGCGTCTGCCCTAATTACAAACCTTTCTGATCCTCTTTCAAAGCAATTAGTTAGTTGTGTGACGAAAGGTGCTGCATTTCATCATGCTGGACTAAATTCTAATCAACGTTCAATTATCGAAGAGTCCTTTAAAGAAGGTCTGATTAAAGTACTATGTGCCACTCCAACTCTTGCCGCTGGAATTAATGTTCCAGCAAAGAAGGTTATTATTTCAAGTGTTTATAGATACTCTGTGGAACAAGGTTCCTATCCTATTATGACACTAGAGTATAAACAAATGCGTGGACGCGCTGGCCGTCCTCAATATGATAAAGAAGGGGAAGCAATCTTGATTGCAAAACAACCTCATTCAGTACAGTGGCTTATGGATCGTTATATCTTAAAGGGTCCTGAAGCAGTTTATTCAAAATTAGCGGCTATGCCAGCCCTCAGACGAAGTATACTTGGTTTGATAGCCTCCAGAGTAATTCCTGATGTTGAAAAATTGTTGAACTTCTTTGAAAAAACTTTCTATGGTTATCAATATGAAGCCGTCTTATTAGAGGGAAAGATTCGGGAAGTGATTGACATGTTAATCGTTTGGGAGATGATAAATCCTCTAGATGCACGTGAATCCTTGAGAGCTACTCCCTATGGGGTCCGTGTCAGTCAACTCTATCTAGATCCAGAAACTGCTGCAACTGTTGCAGAAGGATTAAAAACATCAGTAAAGAAGGGAATGTCAAAGATCCATCCTATTGCAATCTTTGATTTACTGGTGGGTACTCCAGATATGGTTACATTGATGTTTGGAAAAGCAAATCAAGCTATTACTGAAAAAAGATTTGATAAATTCACTGAACGATTGATAAATCCCGTTCCAACAAAAGATGACATAGAATATGATTTTAGACTTCGTGATTTCTATACAGCATTATTTTTATGGGATTGGGTGAACGAAATGCCCATAGAGAAATTAATTGTTCGGTACAAAATTGGAGCTGGTGATGTTCACCGAATTACTGATACAGCTACTTGGCTTACTGCAGCTATTAGTGAAATTGCTTCTATATTCTCAAAAAATAATCCACGATTTCTTTTTCTTGTTAAAAAAACCGAATCTTTATCAGAAAGAGTGAAATATGGTATTAAAACTGATGCGGTGAGTTTAACAACTATAAAAGGAATTGGGAGAAAGAGAGCTCGAATTTTGCTTGATCATGGTATACGAAATACTAAACTGTTATCAGAGATTGATCAATCTCAACTTTCAAGTATTCCTGGTTTTGGTAACGAGCTAGCAAAAACTATTTTAGAAGAAACAAAGAAAATTCAAGAGTTAGAGCGAGATCAAGAAATGGAAAATGTAGGAACGTCTGATTTATTGCATTAAAATTGTGATCCGTCAATTAGAATAGAAGATCGAAAGTCGTCAAACTACCTACCGTTTTAAGACACACGATAACCAATAGCTAAAAGATTTATTTCCAGGTAAAACTCCCCCTAGAGATACTAAGAAAATTCAAAATAACTACCATTCTTGGAGCTATCTTGAAAGCGATAGGTAAGTACCCAGATAATATCTATCAAGGCATTAATACATAATCCAAATGAACGGAAATTTTTAGAATGAACCAAATGAATGGGATCGATTATATGTTAGCAGAAATGCTGGAACAACCCCAAATTCTCCAATTGATTTTAGAGAATGAAGACATTGAGAAAATCACGATTCTAATTAAAAATGAATCCATTAGTAGAATCATTTTAACTGGTTGTGGTGATAGTTATTGTGCAGCATGGTTCGGAGCCCTTCTTGCCGATAAATGGTGTCCTCAATATGATGTTAAGTTCTATGAACCATTTGATTTTGTAAATTATTATGATTCGAATAAACTAGAAAACACTTTAGTCATAGGAATTTCTGTTTCAGGAGGAACATTACGCATATTGGAAGCATTGCGATTTTCACGAAAACACAAAGCCACAACTATGGTTTTGACAGATAATCCAAATGGGAAAATCGTAAGAGAGGCCGATATGCATCTTCTTATTAATGCATCTCCTCCCGAATCTTTACTTACCACCTCTTACACCACAGAAGTAGCACAAAAATACACTGGATATCAGAATGACGTGGCCCAAACAAAGACATATCTCGCAAATTTAGGAACAATCGGGCGCTTATTCGCAACTTTATCTTCAAAACCAGAGAAAAATCAAGAAGAAATTCGAAAATCATTTTCCTTAATAAAAAAGGCCATAAATCAACGAGAAGAATTCATTAACGCTGGAAAATCATTATCTAGTACATCAGAAAACATATCTTTCGTTGGATCAGGGCCAAATTCTCCCACCAGTCTTTTTGGGGCCTATAAAATGTTTGAATTCACGCTTCATGGATTTTCTTGTGATATTGAGGAATATTGTCATACAAGATACTTTATTACAACTGATAAATCTAGTGTGGTTTTTTTAGCCCCTGATGAGCAGTGCTATAAACGAATTATGGAAATAGAACCCGTTATTACAGATCAAATTGGAGCTCAAACATTAGTTCTTACAAGTGATTCGTTATTGGCTGAATCTTCGACCAGAACTATATCTATTGGTTTACCTAAGGATTCAATCTTATCTCCGTTAGTTTTGACAATTCCAATAGAATTTATTTCCTATTCTCTGGCAAAAAAAAGGGGTTTTAATACTAATACGTTTCGTGGTGGAGTAGAAACAGAGAAATATGTCACAGGTTCTTTTGCCACTATAAGGCAGTCTCGCTCACAATATTGATTAAACTAATAGAATTCATCGACTTTTAGTAACACCTACACGTAAACATTGTGTAATTATTGGACACTGACTACATTTAGGACTTGTAGGAGTGCAAATATTCTGCCCCCAGCGTACAAGTATATCGTTTATTGGAATCCACCATTTTTTGGGAAGGTTTTTACGTAACATCATTTCTACACTATCGGCATCATGGAAGATTAACTTTCCTTCTTTCTCTCCTTTCGTTGGTATTATACCAATTCGCTGAGTAATTCTTGCTACATGTACATCTACACAAATTCCTGGTTTTCCAAATCCCATAGTAACAACTAAGTTTGCAGTTTTCCGCCCCACTCCTTTGAAACTTAATAATTCATTAAGAGAAGAAGGAACATGCCCATCGTATTCATCCAAGAGTCGTTGGCATATATTTCTGATCGTTTCAGCTTTACGTCGATAAAATCCCACAGGATAGATGATTTTTTCAAGTTCTTCTTGTGATAATTCAAGAATTTCCTCTGGAGTAGCAGCTAAGTTGAATAGTGCTCTGCTAGCTTTGTAAGTAGTCTCATCTTTCGTTCGTAAACTCAAAATAGTTGCGATAAGAATTTGAAAAGGATCTCGCCTTGTTTTAGAGATATTTGTAACTAATGGATCTTGTAATGAAGATGTAGCTTCTTGTAAAGATGTTAGAATATTATTAATCTTTTCTTCATCAATAGGAGTCGGATTGGGTTTTGTCATAGACATCAAATCAATAATAAACTAGGATTCGTGTTACTTTGATCTCTTCCAGATCAGTAGTTTTCTAAACCACGAAAATTGATTTTACCTTAAATTCTTGCTCATTTCAAATCTAGCTTCAATTCCTCCTCCTTGCTCTTCTGTGTATGCCTCTAGATCAAACCCTATAAGATTAAATCCATTTTTTAAGTAAAAATCTATTGCTTTCACATTTGTATTTTGACACTCTAAAACTAATGCTCTAGAATTTAAATTTTTCGCCTTCTCACATGTAAAATTCATTAAAAATGTTCCATGACCATTTCGTTGATAATCTGAGTGAATCATGATATCCCATATACGTGTTCGATTAGAGTGGGATTGATGTTCAAAGGCTATTAATCCAATCTCAAAATTTTCTGAATTTACTAATATATAGTATTCTGCGTTTCCTTTGTAAGATTCAAAAAAATTTCCTTTTAATTTTTTCCTAAATGTTTTAGTAAATGCAGTTTTTTCCCATTCGAAAATCCATCCGTCCCTTTTTCGGCTAGTATCCGATTTTAATTTATAATAGAAATTGGAAGTATATTCAAAAACTACCTTCTTATTTTCAGGATAATTTTTTTCAAAAATCTGAATAATTCTCATGATTAAAGACCCTTGTGGAATATCAAATAACCCAGAATTAGTAAAAATTCAATTTTTAGTTGTTTTGGCTTTTATGGTTTGTCAGATTATATACCAACCTTCCATTTGATTCGCGGTGGATAAAGAAGAAGAATATAAAATAAAGTTTTTGAAGGCTCATTGATCTGATTGACTGGAACTAAGCCACAAATGAAAGATAAAATGGTTCAAAAGCTGCGTAACGACCCAGACAAGTTCGAAAGGATGTTTGCAGCCCAGTATCTTTTCAAGTATAACTATTCTGAAAGTAAATCGATATTAAAAGATGCACTAACGGATAATGATCCTGAAGTGGTTTTATGTATTACTCGGTTATTTGAAGTTAAAGAAAAATCACACTAGAGTCTATTGAATAACCCATCTATTTTTATTAGCTATCCTTAGGATTCATGAGGTTGTAGTAGATATACCGAACTTACTGGAATGGTAATTGGTCTTTTTGATCCTTTTTCAATAAGTATAACTGATAATTGGTTATTTTCATCATCCAAATTTTCCACACGTGCTTTCTTTCCCCGATAGGGTCCATCAATAATTTTGACAATATCGTTTATATGTAAACCCAGCTCAAGTGTTTTTTTGATATGAGCGAAGGTTTTTATTCCAAATCGCCAATGAATACGGAAATTTAATCGCCTTTCTGGAATTCCTAAAAAGATTTGTTTTTGTAATCCATGTAGAATAGATATATCATATACAGATTCTGTTAATGCACGAATTGTCGGATATTCAGATGTTTGGTTCTGAATTGTATCCAAATCAATAGAATTCGGGATGGTAGAATTTGAAAAAACAACGTCAAAATCCTTCAGAAGGGAAATTTGTGTTTGGTCAATATAGGTTTGAAATGAAAAACGAGATGTAAGTAATGGTGGAATTATCCTATCTAATGTGCCAAATAAATGGATCAATGATATCGGTGTTTGTTGAGATTGGCTATCTAACACAAAGTGTTTTCTACATAGTAGCAATTCTACAAGTTTTGATGATACTGGTAAAGGATCTATATTGTCAAAGTCATTTATATGTAGAAGTTGATTTCCTTTTACTTTCAAACTACCATTAAATAGCGGTGAAATGAAGTATAAGGCCGATTTCTCATTATAAAGGGAATTGTCAATGATTAATGTATGTGTTTTTATTGCTTTCCGTCCAAATTGGTCAGTACCATCATCGAAAGTAAATCTTAAACCGATTTTCCCAGAACTATGTAAAAACTTTGTCAAATATACTTCATCGAATTGAACAGGTCGTTTTTTCGGGAGATATTGCGATAAATCCTGGATTTGGCTTTTGGAAACCGTTGCAGCTACAACATCTAGCCCCTTTGGGGGGATATTTCTTACAATAACCTGATGAATATCAGTCATAGCTAATCCTGTTCAAACAAATTGCATTAATATAAGGCTTGTTTACACTTTTCAAATATGTCATCTATTTTTTCATAAGGAGAGTCTTGAACGCTTATGAATACTCTTTCAAAGACTGCGAATGGAAAAGTCATCTTAAAATCTTTAACAACAGGATCGAAATTATCTAAAAATTCTCTCGCCTTGTTCTCATCATAATTTATTGTATCCATTTTATTCACTACAAACACGAATAAAGTCTTTTTCTTCTGTGCTTTTTTATCTGCTTTCACTGGATCCAAATTGATGCTATCAAGAAAGT
The DNA here is from genome assembly GCA_016839815.1 of Candidatus Hodarchaeota archaeon. Lineage (GTDB taxonomy): Archaea > Asgardarchaeota > Heimdallarchaeia > Hodarchaeales > Hodarchaeaceae > Hodarchaeum. The sequence goes on along the minus strand of JAEOTM010000099.1, from coordinate 1,534 downwards.
AATTAAATGAATCTTCCATTGCAACTCGCTGAGCTTCTACAGGCTGAGAAAGGTCAAGCATGAATAAAATTCCATTAGTTTTATATCTACGCATGGCTTCACGCCATTTTCGTCTTAGCTTAAAGTCACCAGGATTGTCAACTGCAATGATGTTGTATTTTCGATAACGTTCTAATGAAAGCTTCGAATGTTTTGCCGCAGATAAGAGAACCATCTTTTTTCTTTCAATTATAATATCCATCGTTTTTTCTGTGGCTGCAGGATCCTCACCCTTCAATCTTTTTATGAGACTGGTTTTCCCAACACCTGTGTGCCCTAATATAGTTAATCTAATATCTCTATCTAGTACCATGAGTAGTCACCCTATAGTAAAGGGCAGAAGAACACCTAAAAAATTAAGTTCCTCACCTTTATTCGAAATTGAAGCTACTAATAAGACTAGCTTAATACATTCGAGTATGAATCTCAAAGGAGGGGACGTCTCTGGGATAACCATTAATTTCTATGAGAGATAATACTCATTATTCCAAGTACTTTTTTTTGGGGGTACTTATAACTAAAACACAAAATAGTCAGGGCAGAAAGTTGTATATTCACTTCAATATTACTTAAACATCTAAAATGAAAAAAGAAGGCATCTTCAATATTAAATCTCTGATATACTTAAGAAATTATTACTAAGCAGCATTTAACTAAACTATCACTGGATGTGAAGGTAAAAAAGATAATTATGATACAATAGTGATTGTCACTTGAGAAATTGTAAGTTAATTCAGAAATCAAGCTGGGATTTAGGAATTTACATAAGATAAATTTATGAAAAAGACAAGTATGGTAAAATAACTACGAGGAGAAGATTTTAAGCAAATAATCGAGTTAAGGGAACTTACCTCTAACCTCGCCATAAACGAGTACAAATAGTGGATTTGCGGACGAATTTCGATAATGTGAGGTAAGGGCACAATCATGGAATCAGGCGAAAACAAGTCAAAAATAAAAAGCCTTTTAAACATGAAGCTAGCCAATCTCTTCGTAAGAAACGTTAGGCACATCTGGTGCCGAAAACACTTTCTAACATCGGAATACTCCCTAATAAATATAATATACGCGGAGGCATAAAATTAGAATGTCTGCAGTCACAATAGCAAAAATGATCCAATTACAAGAATCAAAACCCATATCACTACCCGCAGATTTCCTGGAAACATTGCGACCGAAAGATGTGGAGGAAAGCTCAGCTGTTATGATCCTAGCCCCTTCAACAAAAATCATCCGGATAATACCAACAAAAAGTCCCGAAGTGGTAAAAGTTGCCATTGAAATCGGAGAATTATCACCTGACTTTTTGCAAGAACTGGGCGTAGTGTTCATGCGAAGTAAGATCAAGACGTTATATAGTACAGGTCTGTGTTTCACACAGGATTCATGTACTTACGAGGGTTACCTCGACTCTAGCGACTTGACTATCTCACGAGACCAGCTCCAAGACGAATTAAAGGAAATCAAGGGTGTAAGTAAGGTCGATATCACAACT